>NZ_RZSL01000192.1:0-10025 GCF_003997355.1 Mesorhizobium sp. M1E.F.Ca.ET.041.01.1.1
CGTCAAGGTGTGCCGGAACGACGGGAGCCTCGCATCGCCCGTCCGGGTGGATTTTCAGACTGAGCGATAGGGGGCGTCCCTTCTCCCCTTGTGGGAGAAGGTGTCGCCGAAGGCGACGGATGAGGGGTGCTCCAGGGAACGCCAGCGTCTCACTCCGCTGGAACACCCCTCATCCGTCTCGGCGCTGCGCGCCGATCCACCTTCTCCCACAAGGGGAGAAGGGGCGAGGAATGCTGATCCCCTTTTGTTCCGATTTTTCTTGGCGATTGCTCACCGTCGCGCTACCTCTGGCGCGTGACAGAGCAGCCGCGCCTTGCCGAACAGAATGCCGCCGTCCTGCTGCCCGAGCCATTCGTCAAATGGTTCGGTGAAAAGGGCTGGTCGCCGCGTGTCCATCAGCTCGAGCTGCTGGCCAAGGCTCAAGGCGGACAATCGGTACTGCTCATCGCGCCGACCGGCGCCGGCAAGACGCTGGCCGGCTTCCTGCCGTCGCTTACCGAGCTCGCGAAACGTCCGCGCCGCAAGCCTGGCGAAGCCCATCGCGGCATCCATACGCTCTACATCTCGCCGCTCAAGGCTTTAGCCGTCGACATCGAGCGCAATCTCGGCAAGCCGGTCGAGGAGATCGGGCTGCCGGTTACCATCGAGACGCGTACCGGCGACACGCCTTCGCACAAACGCCAGCGACAGAAGCTGGTGCCGCCCGACATTCTGCTCACCACGCCCGAGCAGCTCGCTCTGCTGATCGCCTCAAACGGCGCTAAGCGCTTCTTCGAGGACCTTCGCTATGTCGTGCTCGACGAACTGCATTCGCTCGTCACCTCGAAGCGCGGGCACCTTTTGGCGCTCGGCCTGGCGCGGCTGCGCGCCTTCGTTCCCAAGCTGCAGACCATAGGTCTGTCGGCCACCGTGGCCGAACCGGATGAGCTGCGGCGCTGGCTGGTTGCGCAGAACACGCCCAAAAATTCAAACAACCCCGAGATGGCAGGGCTAATTACGGTCGCCGGCGGCGCCAAGCCCGACATCTCCATCCTCGACTCGCGCGAGCGCGTGCCATGGTCGGGGCACTCGGCCCGCTACGCCATTCCGGAGATTTACGAAGCGATAAAGCAGCACCGCACCACTCTGCTCTTCGTCAACACCCGCAGCCAGGCCGAGCTGCTGTTCCAGGAGCTGTGGCGTGCGAACGAGGACTCTTTGCCGATCGCGCTGCATCACGGCTCGCTCGATGTCGGCCAGCGCCGCCGCGTCGAGAAGGCGATGGCCGACAATGCGCTGCGCGCCATCGTCGCCACCTCGACGCTCGACCTCGGCATCGACTGGGGCGATGTCGATCTGGTGGTACATGTCGGCGCGCCGAAGGGCGCCAGCCGCTTGGCGCAGCGCATCGGCCGCGCCAACCATCGCATGGACGAGCCGTCCAAGGCGATCCTGATCCCGGCCAACCGCTTCGAGGTGCTGGAATGCCGGGCGGCGCTCGACGCCAACTATCTCGGCGCCCAGGACACGCCGCCGCTGGTCAAGGGCGCGCTCGACGTGCTGTCGCAGCATGTGCTGGGTGTCGCCTGCGGTGGGCCGTTCGACGCCGATCTCCTGTTCGAGGAAGTGCGCGGCGCCGCGCCTTACGCGACACTGGAGCGCGAGACCTTCGACCGCGTCATCGACTTCGTCGCCACCGGCGGCTACGCGCTGAAGAACTACGAACGCTATGCCCGCATCCGCCTGAACAAGGACGGCCTGTGGCGCGTCTCGCATCCGAGCGTCGCGCAGCAATACCGGCTGAATGTCGGCACCATCGTCGAGATGCCGGAGCTCAATGTCCGTTATGTCAGGCAGGGGCGCGGCATGGCCGGCCGTGGCGGGCCGGTGCTCGGCAAGATCGAGGAGTATTTCGCCGAAACGCTGCGCCCCGGCGACAACTTCCTTTTTGCCGGCAAGGTGCTGCGCTTCGAGGGCATTCGCGAGAACGAATGCATCGTCTCCAACGGCGCCGGCGCCAACATCATCGTTCCGTCCTATGCAGGTGGCAAATTCCCGCTCTCAACCTATCTCGCCGAGCAGGTGCGCGCCATGCTGGCCGACAGCGATCGCTGGAAGGTCTTGCCCGAACAGGTGGCCGACTGGCTTCGGATTCAAGAAGAGAAGTCGGTTTTGCCAAAGCGTGGCGATCTCCTGGTCGAGACCTTTCCGCGCGGCAATCACCATTACATGGTCGCCTATCCCTTCGAGGGCCGGCTGGCGCACCAGACGCTCGGCATGCTCCTGACGCGTCGGCTGGAGCGCGCCCATGCCAGGCCGCTCGGCTTCGTCGCCACCGATTACTCGCTGGCCGTCTGGGCGCTGGACGACATGGCGGCTTTGTTCAAGGCGAAGAAGCCGTCGCTGGCCGCACTTTTCGACGAGGACATGCTGGGCGACGATCTCGAAGCCTGGCTGAACGATAGCTGGATGCTGAAGCGCACTTTTCGCACCTGCGCCGTCATCGCCGGGCTGATCGAGAAGCGCTACCCCGGCCAGGAGAAGAGCGGGCGCCAGGTGACGGTCTCGGCCGACCTGATCTACGACGTGCTGCGCAGCCACGAGCCGGACCATATTTTGCTGCAGGCAACGCGAACCGATGCCTCCGCCGGGTTGCTCGATGTCAGCAGACTTGGGGAGATGCTCTCGCGTGTGCGCGGTCGAATCATGCATAAGCATCTCGACCAGATCTCGCCGCTGGCGGTGCCGGTAATGCTGGAGATCGGCAAGGAGTCGGTCAATGGCGGCGCCAACGACACGCTTTTGATGGAAGCCGCCGACCTGGTCGAAGAAGCGATGGGTTCAGGGCACTAAGCGGAGAACGGAGAGGGGATGAATTTTTCGCTGTCGCGCGCAACGCTGATTGCCGAGGCCGACCTTGTCGGCATCGCCGGCGAGCGCGCGGTTTGCGACCGGCGCGGCGTGCTCTATTTCCCCGACCTGCGGCTGCTCGCGGTCTCCGACCTGCATCTCGAGAAAGGCTCGTCCTTCGCCAGGCGCGGCGCGCTGATCCCACCTTACGACACAGGAGCCACTTTGCTGCGGCTGCAGGCGGTGATCGCCGACTACCAGCCGCGGATCGTCGTCAGCCTGGGCGACTCCTTCCATGACGGCGGCGGCGCCGAGCGTATGCATGAGAGCTTCCGCGAGCGCCTGGAAGCGATGATGGCCGGCCGCGACTGGTTCTGGGTCGCCGGCAATCACGATCCGGACGCGCCCGCCGACCTGTCTGGCGATACGGTGAAGGAACTCGCCATCGGCTCGCTGCTCTTCCGTCACGAGCCTTCGAAGCTGCGGGTGGAAGGCGAGATCGCCGGTCATCTCCATCCTTGCGCCCGCATCGTCCAGCGCGGCCGTTCGGTCAGGCGGCGTTGCTTTGCCGGCGACGGCGGCCGCATGATCATGCCGGCCTTCGGCGCCTATACCGGCTCGCTCAACGTGCTCGACCGCGCCTATGCCGGCCTGTTCCGGCTGGAGACGCTGATGGCCTATATGCTGGGCGCCGACCGCATCTTCGCCATCTCCGGATCGATGCTCCGGCCGGGTTGAGACGCTACTCCCGACCGTAGTAGAGCGTGACTGTGTGCTTCGCCTCGGCGAAGAACAGCCAGCGCTCGACCAGCATGCCGGCAAGCTGGGCGATGGCCGCGAGCGTCGACGCAATGGCGGCGAAAGGCCACGGTAAGACAAGCGCGATAGCAAGCAAGATGACCGGGACAGCGAAAGCCAGCACCTGCGTGATCCGCCTCAGTTTCGCGCTGTGCTTGCGCGCGATGCGGAATCCCATCTCCTTGAGCAAATAGTTTTCTTCCGTATGCGGCCATTCGATCGACCGCACCGTGCCGCCGGCCAGGCCGGTCGCCGTGTTGGCCGTGGTCGGGATTTCCAGCCGGTCGTTGTATCGCCAGGTCGCGATCTTCCATGCCCAGCCGGCGAGTGTGGCGAGCAGCGCGCCGGTCAGCACCACCGTTGAATCCTTGGCGAAACCCTGGAGAAGGGCGCTCAGCAACACACAGCCTGTCATTGTTGAGAACATAAGATAAGCCGGCAAAGTATAGCGGCTGTGCCACTGCGCGATCGGCTTGAGCGAGGCATAGATCATGCCTGTCGCGCAGACTGTCGTCACCGCACCGGCGGCCGCCACCAGCCCGGCGACGGCCACCCAGCCGCCACTCTTGCCAAGCAGCACCCAGCCGATGCCGAACAGCCCGGCCGGAATGAAAGTCGCCACCGACGCCACGCCTTCGCGCGACAGCCAGGAGCTGCGCCATTGCGAGAAAGCGCGCCAGGCTCGTTCGGGTCTCCCAAGGTGGCTGGTCGAGGACAGCAGACCGGCGACAATCAGGCCGAGCGCAAGCGCCATGCCGGCAACGCCCAGCCGGAAATCGGCAGGGATGTAGCCAAGCCCGCCAAGCACGCCGAGCAGCGCCAGCAGGCCGTAGCCGGCCCCGGTGGCGGTGGTGAAGAAGACGACCGAGAAAGCGGGATGCATGGAGGGCGAAGCTAGTTCGAAAGCATGCGATCGATCCAGCCGAAGAAGCCGCCGTCGGCCCGGATGGGCTCCAGCGCCGGTGCGTCCACTCGTGCCGCGCGTTCGCTGTGGGCGCGCGGCGGCAGGTATCTGTTGGTCGGCTTGTAGCGAAGCTCCGGCATCAGCTCGACGCCACCGCGCTCGACGACAAGCTGCGAGATCGCCGAGGTGGGGTCGCCGAGATCGCCGAAATGCCGGGCGCTGGTCGGGCATGCCGCGACGCAGGCCGGCACACGGTCTTCTTCGGCCAGATTGTCGTTGTAGATGCGGTCGACGCAGAGCGTGCATTTCTTCATCACGCCGACATCCGTGTCGAACTCGCGCGCGCCATAGGGGCAGGCCCAACTGCACAGCTTGCAGCCGATGCATTTGTCCTCGTCGACCAGCACGATGCCGTCCGACGCGCGCTTGTAGGAGGCGCCGGTCGGGCAGACGGTGACGCAGGCCGGCTGCTCGCAATGCAGGCAGGAACGGGGAAAGCTCACCGTTCGGCCGCCCATCTCGGTCGTGTGCTCGTAAGCGTGCACGCGGTTGAACCAGACGCCGTCGACATGCCCGCCATAGGGATCGGTGTCGGTCAGCGGCGCCATATGGCCGCCGGTGTTCCATTCCTTGCAGGCGGTGACGCAGGCCTGGCAGCCGACACAGGTGTCGAGGTCGATGACGAGGCCGAGCTTTTTCTCGGTATGGGCGGGAAGGCAGGTCATTCGGCGGCTTCCCTCTTGATACGGAACGATGCGCCGAACCGCAGTATGTCCGGCGACGCCTCCATATGCGGCGGCTGCTTAAAGCGCTCGAATTGCGGTTCGGTGAAGCCGGTTTCCTCGGGCGTGCATTTGACGATGCGCACGCGCACGTCGAACCACGCAGCCTGTCCGGTGACAGGATCGGAGTTCGAATAACGTTTGCCGTCGGCATCGGCCACAGTCTGGTCGCCGATGATGTGGTTGAGCAGGAAGCCGCGATTGCTCTCGGCCGCATCGTCCTTCAGGCCCCAGCTGCCGCGCCGCTTGCCGATGGCGTTCCAGGTCCAGACCGTGTCCGGGTTCACGCCGTCGATCAGCTTGATCTGGCCCTTCACACGGCCATTGATGCTTTCGATCCACACCCAGTCGTCGTCGGCAAGGCCGAGTCCGTCGGCCGTCTCCCGGTGCACGAACAGCCGGTTCTGGCTGGTGATCTGTCTCAGCCATGCATTCTGCGAGCCCCAGGAATGGTACATGTGCATCGGCCGCTGCGTCAGCGCATGCAGCGGATATTTTTGCAGATCGACGGCCTCGTCCTCGAAAGGCGCGTACCAGAAAGGCAGCGGGTCCATGTAGGTCTCGATCCGGTCGCGCTCGGCTTCCGGCGGCTGCGCTTTTCCATGGCCGCGCGCGGCGAGCCGGAAGCGCTGCATCGGCTCGGAATAAAGCTGGAAAACGATCGGCTCGGCCTTCGCGATGAAACCCATTTGGACGGCGAAGTCGAGATAAGCGCCGTTGGCCATCTTGTAATAGCGCTGGTCGTCGGCAAAGGCGTGATGCCAGAAGCCGCCATTGTCGATGTAGCGCTGCAACTGCCCGGGATTGGCCTCGCCCTTACCGATTGAGCCGCCATCCTTGCCGCGCCAGCCGGCCAGCGGTCCGATGCCCGGCGTGCGCTCGTGGTTGACGATATAGTCGGCATAGTCGCGGTATTTCGCCGAGCCGTCCTCGTTGGCGAAGCCGGGCAGGCCGAGCCGCGCGCCGAGCTCGATCAGCACGGACTGGAACGGCCGCACGTCGCGGTCCGGCTGCACCACCGGATGGCGGACGGCGTCGGCCGGCCCGTCGGCATGGCTGATCGGCCGATCGAGCAGGCTGATGCAGTCATGCCGCTCGAGATAGGTGGTGTCGGGCAGCACCAGATCGGCGAACGGCACAGTCTCGGAATAGTAGGCGTCGGAATAGATGATGAAGGGGATTTTGTAGTTTCCGGCTTCATCCTTGTCCGTGAGCATGGCGATGGTCTCGACCGTGTTCATCGAGGAATTCCAGGCCATGTTCGACATGTACATCATCAGCGTGTCGATCGGGTAAGGATCGCCCGCCCAGGCGTTGCGGATGACGCTGTGCATCAGCCCGTGCGCGGCCAAAGGCGCTTCCCAGGAATAGGCCTTGTCGATGCGGGTGGGCCGGCCGGCCTCGTCGACGAGCAGATCGTCGGGCCCGCAGACAAAGCCGAGCGGCGTGCCTTCCAGCGGTGTCATCGACCGGACGTTCTTGCCGGACGGCTTTGGCCCCGGAGGCGCGCAACGGGGATAGGGCGGCTTGAAGCGGAAGCCGCCGGGCACGTCCACGGTGCCCAGAAGTACCTGCAACAGATGGATGGCACGGCAGGTATGAAAACCGTTGGAATGGGCCGAGATGCCGCGCATGGCATGCATCGACACCGGCCGCCCTTTGATCGTCTCGTGGCGCCGGCCCGCCCAGTCGGTCCAGGCGACCGGCAGCTCGATCGTCTGCTCGAAGGCGACATGCGCCAGCTCCGCCGCGATGCGGCGGATCGTATCGGCGCTGATGCCGCAGCGCTCGGCGACTGCATCAGGCGAGTAGCTGTCGTCCATGTATCGGTCGGCGATGAGCTGGAACACCGGCACGCTGTGGCGGCCATTGACCGTGTAGCTGCCTGTCAGTGCCGGCCTTGCCTCGGGATCGGCTGCGCG
The DNA here is from genome assembly GCF_003997355.1 of Mesorhizobium sp. M1E.F.Ca.ET.041.01.1.1. NCBI lineage: Bacteria > Pseudomonadati > Pseudomonadota > Alphaproteobacteria > Hyphomicrobiales > Phyllobacteriaceae > Mesorhizobium > Mesorhizobium sp. M1E.F.Ca.ET.041.01.1.1. The sequence goes on from NZ_RZSL01000192.1 coordinate 7,236, forward strand.
TACCGGTGCTTTCGCGCCCCTGTCCCAGGCTAGAAGATCGCCGCTGCCGTCCCGAACGAACAGTCCGTCCTCGGCAGCACCCGCCTCCTGGATCACGAGCCCGGCGGCGTTGGTGTAGCGCAGCAGATAGTCGAGATCGACGCGGCCGGCCTTGAGCAATTCGTGGACGAGGGCGAGCACGAACAACCCGTCCGTGCCCGGCCGGATACCGATCCAGTCGTCGGCGATCGCGTTGTAGCCGGTGCGGCACGGGTTGATCGACACCACCTTGGCGCCGCGTGCCTTCAGCTTGCCGAGGCCGATCTTGATCGGGTTTGAATCATGGTCCTCGGCAACGCCGAACAGCATGAAGTACTTCGTGTTGTCCCAGTCGGGCTCGCCGAACTCCCAGAACGAGCCGCCGATCGTGTAGAGGCCGCCGGCCGCCATGTTGACCGAGCAGAAGCCGCCATGCGCGGCGAAATTCGGCGTGCCGAACTGGCTCGCCCACCAGCCTGTCAGCGACTGCGACTGGTCGCGCCCGGTGAAGAAAGCAAGCTTCTTCGGATCGGTCCGCCGGATCGCCGACAGCCGCTCGGTGGCGATGGCGAACGCTTCCTCCCACTCGATCTCGCGGAATTCGCCGGAGCCGCGCGGACCCATCCGCAGCAACGGCTTCTTGAGCCGCGCCGGGCTGTAGTGCTGCATGATGCCGGCGCTGCCCTTGCCGCAGATCACGCCGCGGTTCACCGGGTGGTCCTTGTTGCCGTTGATGTAGCGCACCTTGCCGTCCTTGATGTGGACGTCGATGCCGCAACGGCAGGCGCACATGTAGCAGGTGGTCCTGGCGATGCGGTCGGAAACGCTGGGCGAGGTGTCGACGCCGTCGCCTTCGTCAGGCGCTTGGCTATCGGCCAGCGGGCGCTGGGAGGGTGCGGAATTGGCGCCGCGCGGCGCAGTTGAGCTCATGATCCGCGAACGCTCTTGCCGCTCGCCATTCTGGCTTTCGTCTTCGGGCCCGGTCCGCGCATGTAGTGAAGCTCGGGATGGTAGCGCTCGCCGGCCAACTGCCGCTTCAGCCGGCGGCTCCAATGCGCGAAAAGGGATTTGAAGCGCGCGATCATTTCCAACCTTGGCCAGCAGAACAGCCAATTTTTTCCAAGTTCCGGCAAAAACTTAGAACAAAGCAATTGATCTGTCTAACAAGCGGCTCTTGTAATTCCGATCGATTTTGCTTCTTAATCGGGCATGACCCTCGATCAGTTGCGTATATTCGTCGCCGTCGCCGAGCACGGCCACATGACCAAGGCGGCCGAATTGCTCGGCATCTCGCAGTCGGCGGCCTCGGCGGCCATCCGCGCGCTCGAAAGTCAGCATGGCGTGCGCCTGTTCAACCGGGTCGGGCGCAACATCGAGCTCGCGCAGACCGGCCACCGTTTCCTGCCCGAAGCCAAGGCGGTCCTTGAGCGAGCGGCGGCTGCGCGCGACGTCCTGGAGCACGTGTCGCAGACGGTTACCGGCAGCCTGTCGATAGCGGCCAGCCAGACCATCGCCAGCTACTGGCTGCCGCTGCGCCTGGCGGCGTTCCATGAAGCCTATCCGGCTGTGCGCCTCAGCGTCACCATCGGCAACACACGGCAGGTGGAGACCAATGTGCTGGACGGCCGGGCCGATTTCGGCCTGGTCGAAGGGCGCACCGAGTCCGACATCCTGCGGCGTGTCACGGTCGACGAGGATCGCATGATGCTGGTGGTGGCGCGCACGCATCCCGAAATCCCGATGACGCCGGCTGGAAACCTCGACATCAGGGCGTTGCGCTGGATCATCAGGGAGGGCGGTTCGGGCACGCGCGAGGCACTGGAGGATTTCGCGCGCGGCGAAGGGGTCTCGCCGGCGGAACTGCAGATCTTCCTGGTCCTGCCTAGCAACGAGGCGGTGCGTCAGGCGGTGGAGGCCGGCGCCGGCGCCACCATCATCTCGGAGCTGGTCGTCGCGCGCTCCCTGGCGGAGGGGAGTCTCAGGTCCGTGCCGGTCGATCTGCCGAAGCGCGATTTCGCCATGATCACCCACCGCGACCGGCAGGCGAGCCTCGCGCAGATGGCGCTGAAGGCGTATCTCACCGGCAAGGCGCATGCGTCGTCAACGGGCAGGGGCTAGTGGTGGACGCGCTCTCTATTTTGGGGGCTCTATGCGGTGGATGGTCGATCCCGATACCCAGAGCGAACCGGCACCGTAACGAATAGCGTCGCCGAACGAGTTACCTTTGAACTTGCGGACAAGTGTGTTGGCTTTGGGATCGATCTGGGCGACCGGCGTTCCCGGCGTCGAGACCCACACATAGCCGCCGCCGCAAACGATATCGCCGCCACTGCCCGATAGGCCTGTTTGAATCGTCGCCAGCAGCTCGCCGGTCTTTCCATCGATTCGCTGAACCGAGCCATCGCCTTGATTGAGGACCCAGATCGAGCCTTCGCCCGAAGCGATGAAGCGCGGCGACGAGTGAAGCTTGATGGTCGAGACCACCGTGTTGGTTTTTGGATCGATCCTGTACAGCTCGCTGTTGCCGAAACCGGTCACCCACACGGAACCAAAGTCAACGACGACGCCGGCGCTCAATGCCGGCAAATGAATATTCGCATCGACAGCGCCACTGCGGGAATTGAATCGAGTCAGCGTCGTGTTGCCGATGCCCTTCCCTGTGATGACCCAAACCCCGCCCTCGCCGACGAGCTCCCCTCGTTGCTGAGTATCTGGGCGGGTATTTCCTGGACCAGCTTATTGGCGATCGGGTCGACTTTGAGGATCATCTTC
>NZ_RZSL01000193.1:0-9980 GCF_003997355.1 Mesorhizobium sp. M1E.F.Ca.ET.041.01.1.1
CGGCCGCGCCAGCTCCGCCGATGATGAAGGTCAGGCGACCCTCGGCGCGATCAGGCAAAGCTGCCGCGCAGGCTGGTCGCCGCGCCGGTGAAGCGGCCGCGCACCACGCCGACGACCGCGCCCAGCACCAGCCAGAACACCAGATCGGTGAGCGTCACCGCCACCACGAACTGGTGATGCAGGCCTTCTGGGATCGCCGTCTCGAAGCTTTCGGGCTGCGGCGCGCCGACGATGTGCGGCGCCACGATCAGCGCCACGCCAAGGATGGCCAGCGGCAGCGACTTGCGAAAGGCGATCAAGCCGAGCCCGATCGCTGTCGCGGCCACTGTCGAAGTCCACCAGATCTGGCGCGGCAAAAGCTCTGCCGCAGGCATTGCCGGCAGCTCGGGCGGCAGGCCGAGGCCGGGCGCCAGGGTGAACACGGCAAAGCCGGCCAGGCCCCAGAACACGCCCTGTCGCCAATTGCCGATGCCGCCGGCGAATTCGGAAACCGCGACCAGGATCAGCCCGAAGCCGACACCGGTGACGATGTTGGCGACGACGTTGAAGGCAAAGCGCTCGAAGCCGTCTGCCGGCGCCCAGCCCTCGTCCTCGGCCGGAGCAGCCGCTTCGGCGGGGGTCGGAGCCGCGCTGCTCATCGCGTTGTCCGCGGGAGCGGCCGAGCTCATCGCATTGTTGTTTGTGCTGGCGGCATGGTCGTGGTGATGGCCGCCACCGGCCTTTTCATAGACTTCTGCCTTCAGGATCAGCGGCACGGTCGCATAGGCCTGCATGCAGGCGAGCGCGATGCCCGCCACGAGCCCCGCGATCGCCGCGATGAACACGACGTTGCGAAACAGATTCATGATGTCAGGCCTTCCTCAGTGGCAGGGAAACGCCATCGAGTGGCGATAGTCGTGGGCAGCGTTGTGGACCGCATCGATATGCGAGAAGCCGACGAAGCCGACGACGAAGATGCCGAGCAGCGCCGCGAGAGCGAGCTGCATGATGCGCGACTGCGAGGAGACGGAGGCGCCGAGGGAGACGGAAGCGGTATTCATGTCTTGTCCTTTCGCCCTCCACCCGAGGGCATCGAAGTCAACTTTCCTGTCGCCGGCAGGTCTCCTGGCTCGCGGATCCGCGCCCTTCCCCACCTTCCCGAGGAAAATCCTCAGTGGTTTATGGAGAGGACTACCGCACACAGTTGCGGGGGCAGCCACGGCTTTGGGCAGGAAATCCACCCCTCACCGCATTCCCTCTTGGCTCCAAAAACGGAACCGACGACGCGAGCGACTATAGGCAGAATCGCCGCAGGCGGCAAACCAAATTCCGCCATGCCGGAGCGCGATTGCGGCATGGATTCACATGCTAGGAGGCCGCGATCCTTTCGGCGACAAGCTGCTGCAGCCGCCACAGATGGGCATCGTGGATGCCACGCGCTTCGAGATTTTTGACGGTGTTGTAGAGATAGTCGGCACCGGAACCCCAATGGCCGCAGGACGTCGCCAGCCTTTCCACCACCTCGCTTTCACTGAGCGGCCCGGCATAGGTCGTACCCTTGCGATTGATGACGAAAGCGAGCGCCCTCAACGGCCCATTGTCCGTTGCGAGCTGCAGCAGGCGGGGGTGGTAGCTGGTCGGCTTGAGGGTCATCTCACGACGGAAAAGCTTGTCCAGCGCTTGCCGGCGCTCGCCACCGTTCAGGCGGAAGGCGACGCCCTTGCATTCGCCGCCGCGATCCATCGCCATCATCAGACCCGGGCTCTGCTTGGTGCCGCGCCAGCGCGTCATCTTCATGCAGAAGGAGCGGTGCCAGCCCCGTGCCACGGCGACCCGCTCCTCGACATGCTCGATTTCGGGCTTCCAGATCAGCGAGCCATAGCCGAACAGCCACAGCGGTTCGGTTGCAGGCAACTCGCCCTCGAATGCATCCAGCATCTCTTCATAGTCGCTGTCGGAGAGATGCTGCGCGTCAGGATCAGGCCCTGGATCCTCGACCGCGCGATAACAGCGGGCGACCAGTTCCTCGGTAAGCGACATCGTTCTTGCAGGCATGCCTTGCCACCCTGGCCGGCCGGCGAACCCGTCGGCGATCGCGAGCGACCTTAAAGGCGGCACCGGGACATCACAATGGCCACACGATTGACAACGGGTTTGGCCGGGTGTCGGCTGTCGGCAGCCAGGGAGAAGCCGATGCAGCCGAATCCGAGCCAACGCGATCTCTATAACGGCCTGACCCGCCTCGAGCCGACCTTGCCGTCGTCCGCCTATCGGGACGCCGACGGGTATCTGCGCGATCTCGATGCGATCTGGTACCGAAGCTGGCTGATGGTCTGCCGCGAGGCCGATCTCGCGGACCCCCCCGCCTTCCGCGCAATCCGCATCGGCTCGCAGGAGGTCGTCGTGCTGCGCGACGAGACCGGGAGCTTGCGCGCCTTCCACAACACCTGCCGGCATCGCGGCTCGCAGCTTTGCCAGGAAAGCGCAGGCCGGCTGAAGGCAAGGCTCCTCACCTGCCCCTATCACGCCTGGTCCTATTCGCTGCGCGGCGATCTCGTGCGCGTGCCGTCGAAATCGCTGCCCGAGGGATTCGACAAGACCGATTACCCGCTCTACCGCGTGGCGCTGTCGGTGTGGCGCGGCTTCGTCTTCATCAACCTTGCAAAGGATGCCGGCGGCACGGCGGAAGCCTCGTTCGATCCCGCCTCCGGCGACCTTGCCAACTGGCCGCTGGAGACGCTCGTCACCGGGCATCGGCTCAGCAAGGTGATGAACTGCAACTGGAAGATTTTCTGGGAGAACTTCAACGAGTGCCTGCACTGCCCGGGCGTCCACAAGGACCTGTCGCGGCTGGTGCCGATCTACGGCCGGGGCCTGATGGCGAGGCACGACGATCCGGAATGGGCCCGCCACGCCGACAACGACGCGCCGGAGTTTTCCGGCGGCCTGCGCGCCGGCGCCGAGACCTGGTCGCGCGACGGGCGCGTGCATGGTCCGGTCTTTGCCGGCCTGACGCCGGCCGAGCGCGCCGCCGGCCAGACCTACGCAACGTCGCTGCCCTCGATGTTCATCGTCGGCCATGTCGACTATGTCCGCACGGTGAGGCTCGCCCCGCTGGGACCCGAGCTGACGGAGCTCACCGCCGAATGGCTGTTCGCGCCCGATGCTCTTGCGCAAACCGATATCGACAACATCGTCGCCTTCGGCACCCAGGTGCTGGAGGAGGACGCCGCGATCTGCGAGGTCAATCAGAAGGGCCTGCGCTCGATCCGCCACGAGGCCGGCGTGCTGATGCCTGAGGAATACGACCTGCGCCGCTTCCACGAATGGGTGCGAGGGCGCCACGCAGAGTTCAAAACGACTTCGGCAGATAGCGCCAGGTGAAAAAGCCGCAGAAGGCGGCCAACAGGCCGAGCGTGACGAACACCGAGCCCAGCCCGAAAAAGCTCAGCACCACCGAATAGACCAGCGGCGGCGTCAGCTCGGAAAAGTCGAGATAGGTGCGGTAGACCGCCGCCATCTGCGCCCTCTCGTAAGCGCGCACCGAGCGCATGAAGGCGGTCGAGCCCAGCGCATCGAGCGCGATGGTGAAGAGCGCGCCGCAGAGCAGGAAGGCAGCGGTGAGCAGCGGCGCGGTCTCGCCGACTCCGCCTGCCGCAAAAAGCATCGCCGCCATGGCGAAATAGGCGAAGGTCATAGTCTGGCGGCCGCCGAAGCGCTTGCCCGCCTTGCCCCAGAAGATCGCCATGAACAAGAGCGCGTTGCCCGCCGAAACCAGCAGCCCGCCTGCAAGCTTGCCCTCGCCCGTGATCACCATGAACAGCGGACCATAGACGAAGAAGGTCGTCCAGAAGCAGGAGCGGCCGAAGGCGATCAGCCAGGCGAGCCTGAGCCTCGGCTGCGCGATGAAGCGGCCGATATTGGCGAGCGGATTGGCCGGCCGGCTCTTGCCGGGGCGGATCGACGGGTTGTCGCCCAGCCGGTAGGCCCAGAACAGCGCCAGCAGCGACAGCGCGAAGGCCACGACCGCGCCATGCGCGGCATAGATGCCGAAGCGCGTGTAGAGGAAGATGCCGAGCGTCGGCCCACCTGTCCAGGCGAACATCGACCACGCTATGCGCAGCGATTCCGCCTGCATGAAATCGGTCTTGCGGATGTGGTCCATGATGTAGAGGTTGAGCGTGATCGACAGCGCGCTCGCCCCCATGACGCGGCAGAGCATGCCGGCGAGTTGGCCCGGTAGTGTGTGGGTGACGAAGAAGACCGAGCCGAGCGCCAGCATCAGGCAGCCGGCCGTGTAGACCCAGCGTCGGGCGAAGCGGCGGATCAGCATCGGCATGAACAGCGTCACCGAAAGTCCGAGCAGCGACACGATGGTGTAGAGGATCGAGACGGTCTGCTCATTTTGCAGGATCTCGTAGGCCTGGATCGGGATGACGCTGGAGATCGTGGCGCGGGCGAAGGATTCGACCGCATAGAGCGAGGCGAAGGTGCGCGCATCGGCGGGCCTCAGAGCCGGAAGCCAGATCGGATGGCGCACATGGGTGGACATCGGCCCTCCGAAAGTGAATCGCTCGCCAAATCTAGTAGCGGACCGGTAGCAGGAAACCGACTCCGAAAAGCCGAAAAGCGAAGCCGGTCAAAGGCTTTCCGCCGCTGGCCTAAAGCGGCTTGCCGGGCGGCTGCGGCGGCCGCCGCCGATCCACGCTCTGTTGTTCGGCCGAACCGTGATAGTCGTTTGGCACGACTGAATCGGATTGCGAGATCATGAGCCTTCAAACGACGAGCGACCCCGTTCAGGACGCGCCGAAGCACGGCCGCATCGCCGCCATCGATATCCTGCGCGGCATCGCGCTGATCGCAATGGCGAGCTACCACTTCACCTGGGACCTCGAAAACTTCGGCTACACAGCGCCCGGCCTGACCGCTTTCGGCTGGTGGAAGCTCTACGCCCGCGGCATCGCCTCGACCTTCCTTTTCCTGGTCGGCGTCAGCCTGTTCCTGGCGCATGGCCGCCAGATCCGCTGGCCGGGCTTCTGGAAACGCTTTGCCATGGTTGCGGTCGCGGCGATCGCCATCTCGGCCGTCACCTATATCGCGACTCCGGACGGCTTCATCTTCTTCGGCATCCTGCATGAGATCGCGCTGGCCAGCCTGCTCGGTCTCGCGTTTCTCAGGCTGCCGGCGCTGCTGACGGCAATTGTCGCAGCAGCCGTGATCGCGGCGCCCTCCTATCTGCGCTCGGAAGTCTTCGACCATCCGGCGCTGTGGTGGGTCGGGCTGTCGGCGACCAACCCGCGCTCCAACGACTATGTGCCGCAGTTTCCATGGTTCGGCGCGGTGCTCGCGGGCATGGCGGCGGTTAAGCTCGCTTCAGCGTCGGGCCTTCTCGCCTGGCTGGGAACCTGGACACCCAGCCGTTGGTCGAACCCGCTCACCTTCATTGGCCGGCACAGCCTTGCCTTCTACCTCATCCATCAGCCGGTGCTGTTCGGCTCGGTCTGGCTGTTGTCGCAGGTCATGCCTCCCGCCCCTCAGGACAAGGAAGCCGGCTTCCTGCCGGCTTGCCAGGCGCAGTGCGAACAGCAGCGGGACACGAAGTTCTGTTCAAGCTATTGTGGCTGCATGCTGGACACGCTGAAGGGCGAAGGGTCTCTCGACAAGCTCTACAGCAACGACCAGTCCAGCGCCTGGAAATCGCATCTGGCCGATCTGGCGAGCACCTGCACCGCCGCGACCGAGGACGAGATGGAGGGAGGGCAGCAATGACAGGCGTCGCAAAGCCCAGACACGGGATCATTCCCTGGCCGCCCGTGATCTATGTCGTGGCGATAGTGCTGAGCGTCGTGCTCGGCATGCTCTACCCGCTGCCCTGGATCGGCGACATCTTTGGCGACATCCTGGTCGGCGCCGGCTGGGTGGCGCTCTTCGGCGTCGCAGCACTTTGGGTCACGGCGATCCGAGCCATGGTGCGCGCGAAAACCACGCTCGATCCTAATGCCGAGCCCGACCATCTGGTGACGTCGGGCCCTTTCGGCGTCACCCGCAATCCGATGTATCTCGCCAACACGCTCCTGTTGATCGGCGTTTCTTTCATCACCGGCATCGCCTGGTTCCTGCTGTTCGCCTTCCTCGCCGCCTTCGCGACGCAGAAGCTGGCGATCGAGAAGGAAGAAAAGATGCTGGCGGCGAAGTTCGGCAAGAAATACCGCGACTACGCGAAAAGAGTGCGGCGCTGGATCTGATCGTGACACAGCCTACGTTCGGCGTGATGCCTTTCCGGTGTCGGGCCACAGTTTTCTGCCGAGATAAAACAGCGCCGGGATCGACAGCATGATCGCCATGACGACAGCCGGCCCGGCCCAGGCGAAACGCATCGGTGCGATGTATTCCTCCCGAAACGCCTGACGCAGCAGCGCGGCGGTGACCGGCAGGTTCAACGCAAGAGCGGTCGCAGTGCCCGGCATATAGCGGCGCATGGCAATTGTGGCGAGGAGGTGTGGAAAGACCACATTGAGCAGCATCGCCAGCGCGTAACCTGACAGAAGATACGCGCCGAGGCTCCCTCGCCCCTGAACGCTGGCGAGCACAGCGGCAATGCCTGCAAGAAGAGTGAGCATGGACACGGCGAACCGGAATTCGCGCGCCCCGACAGGACTATGCCAACGCCCGGCCTGCTCCGACCAGGCTGGCAACAGAAGTGCTTCTTCCAGATTGTGGACGACGACTGCGGCGACAAACAGCCAAGTCAGAATCATGAACACGGTTTGATCGATCGCCAGTTCAACGGAAGTGGGCGGTCCCTCAGGTGTTGACGCCAAGCTCCGCCAGCCGCTCGACGCAGGACTCTTCCGCCTGGTCGAGTTCGGCCAGCGTTTCCTCGAGGTCGCGCCGCTTCTGGCGCAGGTCCTCGCGCTTTTCCTCGATGCGCTTGATCATCAGCTTGAGCTGGCCGACCTCGCCGGGCGGCTCCTTGTACATCTGGATGATCTCGCGGATCTCGGCGATCGAGAAGCCGAGTCGCTTTCCGCGCATGATCTGACGGATGAGATGCCGGTCGGAGGGGCGGAACAGCCGCGTGCGTCCGCGCCTGATCGGCTGCACCAGCCCTTCGTCCTCGTAGAAACGCAACGTCCGCGTCGACACGTCGAATTCGCGCGTCAGCTCGGTGATCGTGTAATATTCCCGCATTCTCGCTCCCACGCCCAAACGTCCAGGCATCGCCACGCAGGAGCGTCGCCCTTCCCTCCTATCAAACCCCGTCTTGCGCCGGAATCGGCACATGACCCCGAGATAACGTCGCACGGCATTTACGTAAAAGTCAATTAAGATGCCTATCCGGCTCGCTCGCCCAGGTGCAACCACCATGTGGCGAGGCTGAGGAAGGCGAGGAAGCCGATAACGTCGGTGATCATTGTCGTGAAGATCGAGGACGAAATTGCCGGATCGGCACCGAGCTTGTCGAGAAACAGTGGGATGAGGATGCCGCCGAGTGCCGCGGCCAACATATTGAGGATCATCGCCGCGGCGATGACGAAACCGAGGTCGGGATTGTGAAACCAGATGCCGGCGACCAGACCGAGGATGGTCGCAATGATCCCGCCGTTGAGCAGGCCGACCATGACCTCGCGGCGAATGACGCGGCCGGCATTGTAGATATCGAGGTCGCGCGTGGCGAGCGCGCGCACGGTCACCGTCATCGTCTGGGTGCCGGCATTGCCGCCCAGTGAGGCGACGATCGGCATCAGTGCGGCAAGCGCCACCATTTCCTCGATCGTCGCGCCGAACACGCTGATCACCGAGGCCGAGATGAAGGCCGTGCCAAGATTGACCAGCAGCCATGGAACGCGCGAGCGCGATGTCGCCGCGATGGTATCCGACAGCTCTTCGTCGCCGACGCCGCCCATGCGCAAGAGGTCTTCCTCCGCTTCCTGCTGGATGACGTCGACCACGTCGTCGATGGTGAGCACGCCGACCAGCCTCTCGTTCTCATCGACCACGGCGGCCGAGAGCAGATCGTACTGCTCGAACTCCCGCGCCGCCTCTTCCTGATCCATGGTGGCAGGGATGGCATGTCGCGTCTCGTGCATCACATCCTCGACCTTGACCGCGCGCTTGGTGCGCAGGATCTGGTCGAGGTCGATGGCGCCGAGCAGCTTGAAGCTCGGGTCGATGACGAAGATCTGGCTGAAGCGGTCCGGAAGGTTCTTGTCCTCGCGCATGTAGTCGATGGTCTGGCCGATGGTCCAGAACGGCGGCACGGCGACGAACTCCGTCTGCATGCGCCGGCCGGCCGTCTCTTCCGGATAGTCGAGCGCGCGCCTGAGCCTGATGCGCTCGGTGAACGGCAGTTGCGACAGGATCTCGTCCTGGTCCTCCTGGTCGAGGTCCTCCAGGATGTAGACGGCGTCGTCGGAATCGAGTTCCTGCACCGCCTGCGCGATCTGCTCGTTGGGCAGGTTGTCGACGATATCGAGGCGGATAGCCTCGTCGACCTCGGTCAGCGCGGAGAAGTCGAAATCGGAACCCAGCAACTCGACCAGGGCCCGGCGCTGTTCGGGATGCAGCGCCTCTAGCAGATCGCCCAGTTCGGACTGATGCAGGTCGTCGACTTCACGCTTCAGGGTCAGCGTGTCGCGGTCGGCGATCGCCGCGCCGATCTGGGCGAGGAAGGAAGAACGGACGGCCCCATCCTCGCCATAGATGTCGGCGTAGTGCTCCTCGGCGGCCCTGGCGCCGGTCGTCGTCTCTATGTCCTGGCCTTCCACCAGCGCCTCCCGCCAACAGGAATCCGGAAAGGGTGCGAATCACGTCTAGAGCATGATCCCGAAAAGTGGAAACCGCATTTCGGGAAAATCCGATGCCAACGCGGCAGATAGGGCCGTGATGCGATTCGTCTTGCGAAATCGTTGCGCTAGCACGCGGAATATTCAGCGAAATATGCGCCGTGACGCCTTCGACGCGACCTGATGGCAGGGCAATTTTCGGCTTCAGGCGACGCGACAGCGCATGTCGCTGCGGAAAGAGCGCCGCCGCGCCGTTGGGGCAGAATTGTCATCATAGCAGGTCCAGAAGGCCTGCAGACGGCGCAAGATCGACAGGACAATCGGCAGGCCTTGAACCTCAAGTCCCGGAAAACGAACGAAGCAGTTGGCTCGAGGCGCGTGCGCGTCGTCGTTGCCGAGCGCAATCCGCTCGTTGTGTCGGCGCTCCGCGAAATGCTGGAATGCGATGGGCGTTTCGAGCTGGTGAGCTCCGTTCAGAGCGGCGCGCAATTCCTCGAGCTGGCGGCGAACACCAGGTTCGATGTCGCCGTGATCGGCTGGAAGCTCGCCGACATGGACGGCGCCGACATTCTGGCGGAAGTCCAGAATCGCAAGCTCGATGTTCGCGTCACGGTGTTCTCCAACGACCACGACATCGGCATCCTGAAGCAATGCGTGCGGTTGGGCGCCCAGGGCTACTGCTTCCAGTTCGACGACCCGTCGATCATCTTCGAGACGATCCTGGCGGTCGCGCATGGGCGGATCTGCATTCCTTACATCGACATCAACAAGGTCAACGACACGCCGCTGTCGCAGCTCACCGTGCGTGAGCGCGAGCTGCTTGCGGTGCTGTCCGATGGCTGGACCAATCTCCAGATCGCGACCCGGACCGGGATCTCGGAGAACACGGTAAAGTACCATCTCAAGAATCTCTACGACAAGCTCGACGTGCGCAACCGCGCCATGGCCGTCGCGCTCTATGCGAACGAGAAGCGCCGCACCTCCAAATCGCCTTTCGGGTAGGCGGACCGGGTAGGTCCGCCCTACCCGCCCGTGGCGACAACTTACCCGGCAAGGTGTTGTTGCGACACGCCGCGCGAACGACACTCCCCTGACAATCCCAAACGATCGGAGGAGTTCGCGCATGGCCGGGTTTACCCATCTTTTCATCCCAGGACCGACCAATATTCCGGAGGAAGTCCGGCAGGCCATGAACCTGCCGATGGAAGACATGCG
>NZ_RZSL01000194.1:0-9942 GCF_003997355.1 Mesorhizobium sp. M1E.F.Ca.ET.041.01.1.1
TCTGTCCTACCGGCTAATCTCCCCCCTTGCGGGGGAGATGTCCGGTAGGACAGAGGGGGGTGTGAAGGAACGCCACGAAGACGGTTTTCATTTTGCGCCCTCGCGTTCCTAGCCCAATGGGGACCGCTCAGAAATACCCGTCGGATGCCGCCGTCGCTTCCTTGGGGATCTCCACCCCGTCGACCAGGATCTTGTCGACCAGCTCGTGATGAAAACACACCAGCCCCTTGATGCGCTCGGCCTCGTGCACCGGCTCCGGATAATACCAGACCAGGTTCTCGTGCCGCTTCTTAGGTGTGGTCACATGGTAGTAGTTGGAGATGCCCTTGTAGGGGCAGCGCGAGATGTAGCGGCTGGGCGTAAACATATCGAGCCGCGTGTCCGAAATCGGCAGATAGTGGCGCACCGGATGGCCGGTCTCGAACAGGAAAACGCCGCGCCGTGAATCGGCGACTTGCTCGCCGTCGAGGATCACCTGCACGCGCCGCGACGAAGGCAGGCAGTCGACGCGGCGGAACGGATCGCGGGCATGGACGAAGATCTCCTCGTCCTCTTCCCACCAATGCGTCATCTTCGGCCAGTAGAAGGATATGTAGTCCGCGATCGGCGGGCATCCCTTGACGGGGTCGAGATAGCGCCAGGCGCCATCCTCGACCAGCGTGATGCCGGTGTTCAGCGAATAATGTGTGGCCACGCCCTTGAACGGATCCTCGGTCGTTGTCCGGCTCGGCAGCAGGAACTCCTCGCGCACGTCGCTCATCGGGAAGTAATAGACCGGCAGATGGTCGCTCTCATAAAACACCAGCGCCTTGATCGTGTCGGCGACGATCATCGGCCCGACCTGCACGCGCAGCCGCTTGGGCGAGGGCATGGTGAAGGCGACATAGCCCGGCTCGAACTCGTACTGCACGATATTGTCGAGCAGCGGGAAATGCGGCCCGCGGCCGCGCAAATGAGGCTTGCGAATGGTAGTCGTCCTTTTTTCGTCGTTGGCAGCCAGGGCTTTGCGCGCGACCATGATCAACCTATCGATACCCGGTCGAGCAGCAGCCCGGCGGCGATCGGCGGCAGGCCGCTGACATTCTTGCGCACCGGCACCAAAAGGTCCGGGAAATAGCTGAAGATCACCGGCGTCTCGTCGAGCAGCAGCTTCTGGATATCCGACGCGGCCTTGCGCTGTGAATCGAGATCGAGCGCCTTGAGATAGCCGGTGACCAGCCCGTCATAGGTCGCATTCTTGAAATGCGCCGCGTTCCATGGACCGTCGCCGACCAGCGGACTTCTGAGGAAGACGTTCGGCACGCTGCGATGCGCGTAGTCGGTGATGCCGAGCGGGCTGTCCAGCCAGTCGGACTGGCCGAAGACGGCCTTGCCGTAATATTTGTCCTGGTCCTCGATGTTGAGCGAGATGCGGGCGCCGATCTCCTTGGCGAAGTTCTGGAAGAGCTGCGCATAACCCGGAATGTCGGAATAGCGCAGCGTCGTAAGCGTCATGTCGAAGCCGCCCCCCAGGCCTGCCGCTTCCATCAGTTGCTTGGCCTTGGCGATATCCTGCGTGCGCTGCGCCACCGACTTGTCGGTCGCGGGGAAAGCCGGCGCGAACGGGCTGTCATTGCCGGTCGCCGCCATGCCGCGGCAGAGCCCGTCGACCAGCTTCGAGCGGTCGATGCACAGCGCCAGCGCCTGGCGCACGCGCTTGTCGGTGAAGGGCGCCATGTCGCAGCGCATGTGGAGCTGCCGATGCGCCGTGGAGGCGACACGCAGCACCGTGATGTCCGGATTGCCGAGCACCACCTGGCTGACGTCGAGCGGGATGGCGTCGAGCACGTCGACCTCGCCCGCCTGCAGCGCCAGGATGCGCGGCTGCACGTCACCGTAGAACTTGAACTCCAGCCGGTCGGGCAGCGCCTTCTCGCCCCAATAATCGGGGTTGCGCACGAAGCTTGCGCCGACCTTCGGCGTGTAGCTCTCCAGCCGGAACGGCCCGGTGCCCTCGAAGGTCTTCTCGTAGTCGCCCTTGTAGCTCGCCGGCAGGATGACGGCGTTGTAATTGTCGATCGACACCGAATAGGGGAAGCTGCCGTTCGGCGCGTCGAGATGGAACTCGACGGTGTGGTCGTCGACCTTGCGCGTGCCGCCCTTCGACAGCAGGCCCTTGAACACCGAGAGCGCGTTGGAGGCGCCGTTCGGGTCGGCGAGGCGGTCGAAAGTCGCTACCACGTCATCGGCCTTGAAATCCTCGCCATTGTGGAATTTCACGCCCTTGCGCAGCTTGAAGGTCCAGACGCTGCCGTCGGCATTGGGCGACCAGCTTTCCGCCAGCACCGGCTTCAGCGTGAGGTCGGGCTGCGTCACGCACAGGAATTCGGCCGTCTGGAAGACAAGCTGGTAGCTGCCGCTGTCATAGAAGGTCACCGGGTCGATGGCGCCGCCGGGCACGGCAACGCCGGCGCGCACCGTGCCGCCCGGCTTGCCCTCGGCGCGCGCTTGCGGCGCGCCGAGACCAACCGCCGAGGCGATGCCGCCGAGGAATGGCAGCGAAAGGCCGAGCACGCTGCCATGACGCAGGAATTCGCGCCGGCCGATCCTGCCGGCGAGCAATTCATCGATAGCGGAATTTTCGATTGCGCTAAGATTTCTGCGAGCGGCGTCGATCGTCCTGAAATGCTTCGGCATGGCTGCATTCCTTGGCTGGCGTGGAGGTTCTGCCATCTAGTTCATTGTTGACCACGGCCGAAAAGCGATATTTTTTGATGAGGGCCATCGGAATCTTCGATTGCCGCCGAGCCGGGGGCGAAAGCCATGGACACCGAGAATCTGCGCAGTTTCCTCGAGGTCGCGGAGCATGGCAGCTTCACCGTCGCCGCCCATCGGCTGAACCTCGCCCAGTCCACCGTCAGCGCGCGCATTCGCGGCCTGGAAGAACAGTTGGGGCGCAAGCTCTTCGTTCGCGACAGCGATGGTGTCACCCTGACGCCGGCCGGCCGGCAGTTCCTGCCGCACGCTTCGACGATCACCCGGACCTGGGAGCAATCGCGTCAGGACATCGCCGTTCCCGATGGCTACGAGACGCTGCTGAGGCTCACCGCGCCGGCCTATCTCTGGGACAGCATCACCTCGCCCTGGATCGACTGGATGCGGGCAAAACGGCCGAACGTGGCGCTTCGCCTCGAAGGGAGTTTTCCCGATCTGGCGATCGACCAGATGGCCGACGGCCTGCTCGACATCTGCATCCTCTATCTGCCCAAGCCGCATCCCGGCATCGTCTATGAGACCTTGGCCGTCGATCAGGTGGTCCTCGTCCAGCATACGGCGCAGGTCGGATCGTGGACGCAGAACTACATACTGATGGACTGGGGGCTGGAGTTCCGCGTCGAGCATGACCGCGCCTTTGCCGGCATGGTGAAGCCTGCGATCTCCGCCGGGCTGGTGTTCATCGGGCTGCAGCACGTGCTGTCACAACGGGCGGCCGCCTATCTGCCGCTGAGCGCCGTCAGCGGTCACATCGAGCGCGGCGAACTGAAGCGCGTCGAGGACACGCCGGTGTTCCAGCGCCCGATCTACCTTGCCTATCCGGAGAACCCGGCCTCTTCCGATGCCCTCGACATCGCGCTCACGGGCCTGCGCACGCTCGCCAGGAACCTGTCGGGCGATCAAGCTTTCGCGGAGAGCGACCGCGCCTTCAGCATGGCAGGCGCGGCGGCATTCTGACGGCGATCACGCCGGCTCCACGGCCGTGGGCTTCTGCAGCCTTGCCAATTCCTCAAAAGGGATATGGCAGCGGATCGTATGGCCGGGTTCGGCCTCGATGAGCTCCGGCTCCTGCGTCTCGCAGATGGCGCCGATCTTGCGCGGGCAGCGCGTGTGGAAGACGCAGCCCTTCGGCGGATCGGCGGCACTTGGGATTTCGCCGTCGAGGCGGATGCGCGCGCTCTCGGTCCGGTCGAGTTTCGGCACGGCCGACAGAAGCGCTTCCGTATAGGGATGGTGCGGGCCGGAAAAGACCGCTTCCGACGGCCCGAACTCCATGATGCGGCCGAGATAGAGCACGGCGATCTTGTCGGAGAGATAGCGCACCACGCCGAGGTCGTGCGAGATGAAGATGTAGCTGACATCCTGCTTCGACTGCAGGTCGGCCAAGAGGTTGAGGATCGCCGCCTGCACCGAGACGTCGAGCGCCGAAGTCGGCTCGTCGCAGACCACGATGCGCGGATCGCCGGCAAAGGCGCGCGCGATCGCCACGCGCTGCTTCAGCCCGCCCGACAGCTGGCGCGGCTTGACCGCGAGATGCCGGTCGGTGAGCCGCACCGAGCGGACGAGCTCTTCCAGCCGCGTGTCCAGCGCCTTGCCGGTCAGCCCGCCCAGCCGCTTCAAGGCGCGGCTCAGGATATGCCGGATCGAATGCGAGCGGTTGAGCGCCGAATCCGGATTCTGGAAGACGATCTGCACCGCCTTGACCTGATCCTCGGTGCGGTTGGCAAGCCGTGGCGCGAGCTCTCTGCCCTCGAGCTCGATGCTGCCGCCTTCGTCCGGCGGTACGAGGCCGAGCAGCAGCCTGGCGAAGGTCGTCTTGCCGCTGCCGGATTCGCCGACCAGACCGAGCGTCTCGCCGGGCCTCAGGCTGACCGAGACGTCCTTCACCGCCCTCAGCGGCCGGCCGTGGCTGGCATAGGTCTTGTTCAGCCCCTCGACCTGCAGCACCGGCGGTGCCTGCTTGGGTGCTGCGGCGGGGATCTCGGCTGGTGTCGCGCGCGGCAGCGACTGCGCCTTGTCATGATAGTGGCAGCGCGACAGTCGGCCTTCCCCCAGGTCGTAGAGCGGCGGCGGCTCGCTGCGGCAGCGCTCCGTCGCCAGGGCGCAGCGATCGGCGAAGGCGCAGCCGGTGATGTTGGCGCCGATGCCGGGCAGGAATCCGGGGATGGTGTCCAGGCGGCCCTGGTCCTTGCGCTGGCCGCCGCGCGGCAGGCAACGCATCAGCGCCACCGTGTAGGGATGGCGCGGATCGTTGAAGACGTCCTTGGTCGAGCCTTCCTCGACCAGCATGCCGGCGTAGAGCACGCCGACACGGTCGCACATCTTCGAGACGACGGCGAGGTTGTGGCTGATGAACAGGATCGAGGCCGAGAGCTCGCGCCGCAATTGCGCGATCAGGTCGAGCACTTCGGCTTCCACCGTCGCGTCGAGACCCGTCGTCGGCTCGTCGAGGATCAGCATCGACGGATCGTTGGCCAAGGCCATGGCGATCGCCACGCGCTGCTGCATGCCGCCGGAAAGCTGGTGCGGGTAGCGCTGCATGACACTTGCCGGATCGGAGATGCGCACCCGGTTCAGCATGGCAATGGCCTTGTCGCTCGCCGCCTGTCCAGTGACACCGGCGAGCTCAAAGATCTCGGTCAGCTGGCGGCCGATGCGCAGCGACGGGTTCAGCGCCTTGCCGGGGTCCTGATAGACCATCGACACGCTTTCCGCCCGCGCCCGCCGCAGCGCTTCGCCATCGAGCTTCATCACGTCCTGGCCGTCGAGCGCGATCGAGCCGCCGGTGATCGAGCCATTGCGCGGCAGGTAGCGGACCACAGCGAGCGCCGCCGTCGACTTGCCGCAGCCGGATTCGCCGACGAGCCCGTAGGCCTCGCCGCGGCCGATGGTGAGGTTGACATTGCGCAGCACCGCCCGGTTGCGGCCGCCGACACGGTAGGCGACGGAGAGATCTCTGAGCTCGAGTGCGTTCTTGTCAGTCATTGAACGCTCCATGGACGCCGTCCGCCACCAGGTTGACGCCGATCACCAGTGAGGCGATCGCCAGGGCGTCGAACAGCACCGTCCACCAGAAGCCGCCGCCGATCATGCCGTAATTCGAGGAGATCGAGAGGCCCCAGTCGGGGGAGGGCGGCTGGATGCCGAAGCCCATGAAGGAGAGCGTCGCGACGGCGAAGATCGCGTAGCCGAGACGTACCGTCGTCTCGACCAGGATCGGCGGGATGACATTGGGCAGGATCTCGACGAACATCGTATGCAGCGCGCCTTCGTGGCGCAGCTTTGCCGCCGCGACATAGTCGAGCTCGCGTTCAGCAAGCACCGCCGAGCGCACCGTTCGGGCGATGATCGGCGCGAAGCTCAGGCCGATGACGACGATGACGGTGATCTTCGACGTGCCGAGCGCGACGATGGCGAGCAACGCGATGATCACGACCGGGATCGCCATGAAGGCCTCGAGAACGCGGCTGACGATGTCGTCGACGATGCCCCGGAAATAGCCGATGAGGAGCCCGAGCGCGGTGCCGGCGACGGTCGCGAGCAACGTGGCTAAAGGCGCCACCGTCAGGATGTCACGCGAGCCGACGATGACGCGCGAGAAGACGTCGCGGCCGATCTGGTCAGTGCCGAACCAGTGCTCGGCCGACGGTGGTGCAAGCGCATTGATGATGTCGTCGGCGAGTGGGTCGTAAGGCACGAAATGCTCGCCGAACAGCGCGCAGATGATCCAGAACAGGACGATGCCGAGCCCGGTCAGGAACGTTCCTGACCGCAACAGCGAGTGCAACACCTCGCCCCAGGGACCGCGCCGCGTCGCGGTGTCGGGTGTGGGCAGGTTCGCGGGAGTATCCGTCGCGCTCATTGCTCTGCTCCCAGCCGGATGCGCGGATTGAGCACGGAATAGAGGAAGTCGGCGACCAATGTGGCCACCGCATAGACGATGCCGATGGTGAGGATGCCGGCCTCGAGCATCGGGAAATCCTTGCCGCGCGCGGCGGTGAAGATCAGCGAGCCGATGCCCTGGTAGCGGAACAGCGTCTCGATCACGACCAAGCCGCCGATCAGGTAGCCGGTCTGCGTGGCGATGACGGTGATGGTCGGCAACAGCGCGTTGCGCAGCACGTGTCGCCAGATCACCGTGCGCCATGGCAGGCCCTTGAGCACGGCGGTGCGAGTATAGTCGGAATCGAGCGCCTCGATCATGCCGGATCGCGCCATCCGGGCGATATAGCCGAACAGCACCAAAAACAGCGGCAGCGACGGCAGGATGAGATAGTAGAGCTGGGTGAAGAAGCCGGCGCCCTTCGGCCAGGAAGCGGCGATCGGCAGCCAGCGCAGCCACACGCCGAAGATCAGGATCAGGATGATGCCGGTGACGAATTCCGGCAGCACCGTCACCGACAGGCCGCCGAGGCTGATGATGCGGTCGAGCGGCCGGTTGAGGTTGAGCGCGGCGATGACGCCGCCGAGGATGCCGATCGGCACCACCAGCACGAAAGCGACCAGCGCCAGCTTCATCGAATTGCCCAAAGCGTCGATGACGAAGGGCGCGACCGGCGCGCGGAAAATGTAGGACGTGCCCATGTCGCCATGCAGGAAGTTCCAGATCCAGGTTCCGTACTGGACGAGCAGCGGGCGATCGACGCCGAGCGAATGGTTGAGCGCGTCGACGGCGCGCTCATCGGCGAATGGCCCCAATATGGCGCGCCCGACATTGCCGGGCAGCACCTGGCCGCCGAGGAACACCATGACGCTGAGCAGGAACAGCGTAATGAGCGACAGGCCGAGGCGCCGGACGAGGAAGGCGAGGATGGCGAATACTCCTATTGGAGCCGGCTCTCCGCGGAGAGCCGGCTGTCAGGGATAAGCTTGTTCGCTGTCGTCAGGCCTTCGATGCCTTTTCCAGGAACAGCTGCGACATGGCGGTGGGCTGCACGCCCGTCACGCCCTTCGCCGTCGCAGTCAGGTAGTCGTAGAAATAGCCGAAGATCACCGGCGTTTCCTCGAGCAGCAGCTTCTGGATCTTGCCGGCGCTGGCCTTCTGCGCCTCGAGGTCGAGGGCCGCGATATAGCTGGTCGCCAGCTGGTCGTAGTCCTTGTTCTTGAAGTGGGCGGCATTCCAGGTGCCGTCGCTCTTCAGCGGCGCCGCGAGATAGACGTTCGGCACGCCGCGATGGCCGTAGTCGGTGATGCCCATCACCGAGTCCAGCCAGTTCGACTTGCCGAACACCGCATCGCCGTAATAGGCGCCCTGGTCGAGGATGTTGAGCTCGAGCTCGATGCCGATCTCCTTGACCCAATTCTGGATGAGCTGGGCGTATTCGGGGATTTCCAGATAGCGCTCGGTCGTCAGCGTTACCTTGAAGCCCTTGCCGGCGCCGGCCGCTTCCATCAGCTGCTTGGCCTGCGCGATGTCCTGCTCGCGCTGCGGCACGCTGGTGTCGGTCGACGGATAGGCGCTCGCAAACGGGCTGTCGTTGCCTTCCTGGGCGCGGCCCTTCATCAGGCCGGCGACCAGCTTCTTGCGGTCGATGCTGAGCGCGATTGCCCGGCGCACCCGCGGATCCTTGAACGGGTCGGAATCGCAGCGCAGGTGCAACTGCTGGTGCGCCACCGACTTCAGGCTGATGATGTCGACATTCGGATCGTTGAGCAGACCGACGCCGGCCAGCACCGGCATCTGGTTGATGATGTCGATCTGGCCGCCCTGCAGCGCCAGGATCTGCGGCTGGATGTCGGTGAAGAAGGTGAACTCGGTGCGTTCCGGCAAGGCCTTTTCGCCCCAGTAGTCCTCGTTGCGCACGAAAGAGGCGCCGACCTTCGGCGTGTACTTCTCCAGCTTGAACGGCCCGGTGCCGTCGAAGCTCTTTTCGTAGTCGCCCTTGTAGCTCGCCGGGATGATGACGGCGTTGTAGTTGTCGGACGACACCATGTAAGGGAAGTTGCCGTTCGGCGCGTCGAGGTGGAATTCAACCGTGTAGTCGTCGACCTTCTTGGTGTTGCCCTTCTGCAGGATGCCGCTGAACACCGACAGCGCGTTGGACGAGTTGGCGGGATCGGCGAGGCGGTCGATGCTGGCCACCACGTCTTCGGCCTTCATCTCGCCGCCCGAGTGGAATTTCACGCCCTTGCGCAGTGTGAAGGTCCACACCGTGCCGTCGGCGTTCGGCTTCCAGCTTTCCGCCAGCGCCGGCTTCAGCACCAGGTCCGGGCCGTCGATGCAGAGGAATTCAGCCACCTGCTGCATCACCAGCAGGCCGCCGGCGTCCGCGATTGTGACCGGGTCGATCGCTGCGGCCGGCACGCTGCTGCCGACGCGGATGGTGGCGCCCGGCGTCGCTTGAGCGCGGGCAAGCGAGGGCGCGGCGCCAAAACCGGCGGCCATGCCGATGCGGCCGAGAAGCGGCAGCGACAGGCCGAGCAGGCTGCCGTGGCGCACGAATTCGCGGCGGCTGACGCGGCCGTCGATAAGGCCATCGATGAGGTGGTTTTCGAGCGGCGTGCGGTTGCGCCGGATGAGATCGAGAATGCGGTAGTTCTTGCTCATGGGTCTGAACCCTTTCCCCAGTTCTTGTGGTTGGCGAGTGCGTTACAGTTGACGGTTCCGTGGAGTTCTCCTGTCCCGGCCATCGTCAAGAATTTCTGTCGATCGAACTGTAGCATGCAGGTTGATCCGGTCCATCCGCTCCTTGAGGGGGGAAGGTCAGATTTTCTTGATGCATGCCTTGTCCGGTCTCGCGGTCCGATCGAAATCGCGGCCGCTTCTTCTACTCGGTCTGTCGCCTCCTTTCCTTTGACGGTCTCCTGGTTCAGTTCAGCGGCAGCCGGCGATAGGTGCCGGGCTTCGCCGGGTCGTGATACTTGTTGCAGGGCCCGTTCTCGACGAAGTCGCGATGGCAGGCAGCGAGCCTGTCGCAAGACAGCGTTACGCCGAGGCCATAGCCTTCCGGCACCGGCACGGTGTTGTTCTTCGGCGCGAACGGCCCTTCCTCGATCACGTCCATCGGCTGCATGCGGAACAACGACTGGTTGGGCTCTCTGATCCAGCCGAGTGCTGAGCAAAGATGCAGGTAGCAGGCGCTGCCGATGCCGGTGTCGCCGCTGTAGCACCAGTAATCGATGCCGGAATGCTCGCAGGCGCCGATGAAGCGCAGCATGCGGACGATGCCGCCATGTGCTGTCGGATTG
>NZ_RZSL01000195.1:0-9915 GCF_003997355.1 Mesorhizobium sp. M1E.F.Ca.ET.041.01.1.1
CCACCGACTTGTTGAGACCGAGCTTGACGCGCTGCGTGGCAACCGAGGCCGTCACGCCTGCCGCCCTGTTCGCGGCCTTGGCCTCGACGAGGCCGGGTGCATTGGTGCCGAGCAGGAACAGGCCGATTGCCGCTGCCGCCATGACGGGCAGTTTACCGTTTAGCCTCATTTCCTTGCTCCCACTTCGGAAACTTCGCCCGACTTGATCAACCGCACCGTGCCGCGCCGGCCGTTGCCGTTCACCAGATAGTCGGCTTCGCCCAGGTTCTTCTCACTCGTGTCCACGATCGGACGCAGCGCCAATGTCAGGCGGTCCGCCATCTGCTGCGCCACCGTGATGATCTCGGCCTGCTGCGGCGTCAGCTCCAGCGTCGCGGTCTGGCCGACCCTGGTCTTCTTGCCCTCCTCGTCCTCCTGGATAGTCTGGTCGATGGCCAGGACGCGGATGTTCTTGAGGATGGTCTCGGTGCTGAAGCCGCTGCCGCCATTGCCGGTGTCCGAGCGCCGGGTCATGATCACGTCGACGAAATCATTCGGCAGGATGAAGCCGCCGGCCGACGTGTCTGCCGATATCGCGGTCGCCACGGCGCGCATGCCGGACGGCAGGATCGACGACATGAAGCTCTGCCCTTCGCCGACCAGTTTGGAGCGCCGCAGCGGCTCGCCGGTATACATGGCCACGCGGGCGACCGAACCCTTGAGCTTTTCGAGCGCGTCCGGCTCAGCGGCACGGGTGATGAAATTGGCATTGACGCCGCTGGCCGGCCACTGCTCCCAGCCGATGTTGTTGTCGAGCTGGCTGCCCATCGCAACGTCGCCGGACAACACCAGCACGTCCTGCAGCGCGATCGCCGGTTCCTTGGGAGCGTCGAGGACGACCTGGGGCGGCGGCGCCGCTACCATGTTCTTTGCGACATAACCCGCGCCGCCCGCCGCGGCCACCGCCACGCCCAGAATAATCAGTCGGGATGCTGGCATTCGTCCGAACCCTTCGCCTCAAGGCAAACCACCTCGCCAGGCCGGATTTTGCAGCCGCAATCGTCAAAACAAGGTTAATGCAATGCTTACGATCGTGATTAATTTAAGGTTTACTCAAATTAGATGGAACCGCTTGCCGTTAACGAAAAAGGCGGCCACGCCGCCTCGAGAAACCCTCTTGTTCAAGGGACAAGCTAAAGCACGCCTCCCGAAAGCGGGAACCGGTTTCGGGACAAAGACATGCGTAAAATCAAAAACCCAAAGCGCACCGGCCGTATCTGAAAGATCGCGATGCACCTCAGGTGGTGAGCCTGTTCAGCGCCCAGACCATCAGCGGAGAATCGGGAAAGGTGATGAGCCCACCGAGCCCAAGCGCGACGCCATAGGGAATGCCCACCCGCTCGTCGGCGAAATGGCGCAGAAAACGGTTGTGGCCGGTGTAGATCGCAAGCGGCGATTTCCGATAGGCCAGAATGGCGATCGTCAGCAGACCGCCGATCAATGTCGAGGTCACCAGATAGCCGACGAGATTGATGTTGAGCCCCATCCATACGGCGGTCGCCGCCAGGAGCTTGGCATCGCCGCCGCCCATGCCCCCGAGCGCGAACAGGCCGAAGGTCACCGCCAGCACCAGGGAACCGGCTGCCAAATGCCAGCCATAGGTTGCCCAGTCCATCCCGGTCAACGGAGCCACCACGGCGAACGTCGCCACGAGCAGCACCGGCACGCGGTTGGCAATCGTCATCGACAAGGTGTCGGAGACGGCAGCAAACAGCATGCAGAAGGGAAAGACGACGAAGATCACGGCTACAAGCATGGACGAAGGACCCGCATGGGAATCGACCGCCAGTCTAGGCTCGGCGAATTAACGATTGATGAGACCGGATGTTCAAATCGTCGGGCTGAAAAAGAGAAGGGCCGCCCAAAGGCGGCCCCTCGCATTCGCATGCGCGATCTTATCAACCACCCGACGGGGCGTTGGAAACGGCGGTCGCAATGGCCGAGAACTTGGTGTTCAGCGCGGTGCCGAGCGAGCCGGCGCCGACCATGATGGCGAGCGCGATGAGAGCGGCGATCAGACCATATTCGATGGCGGTCGCGCCGGATTCGTCCTTCACGAAACGTGCGATGAGGTTAGACATACGAGAGCTCCTACTCCACGTGTTACAGCACTTCCGTCAACTTCTGTTCGGCGGTTGATCGGATGCTGCAAATCTAGGGAGAAGCCCTTTCAATCGGCTTAATAAATACCCTTACCGATTCCTTTCCGGCGGCGAACCCATTGCTTGGTTAACCGTGGCCTAAACCCCCAAGAGCAGACCGACGGGCAGAAAAAGGGCGCAGTTCCGGCACACCCGCGACAATGCTAAAACAGCGCATGCTGCTTGGCGTGGGCCTCAAGGCGACCAATCCTTATCGCGCCCACCCAGCGTTTAACCGTTGGTTCACCAATCTCGTTCATGTTCCGTTGAACAGTCTGCCGCCCCGGAGCGCATCGATGACCTTGTCGAGATCATTTTCAGTTGCCGCGCTGCTGGCAATTGCCGCGTTCGTCATGCCAGCCAATGCCGGCGCCGGCATCGAGGTCACCATGAATCAGGCAAAGATCGTCAAGTTGGCGCGCGCGGCCGATACGATCGTCATCGGCAATCCGGCAATCGCCGACGCCTCGGTGCAGGATGCCTCGACGGTCGTTCTCACCGGCAAGGGTTTCGGCGTCACCAATCTGGTCGTGCTCGACTCGGACGGCAGCCCCATCATCGACGAGCAGGTGACGGTCGTCCGGCAAGCCGCGTCTTCGGTGCGCATCTACAGGCGCTCCGAAGTCCAGACCATGTCCTGCACGCCCTATTGCGAGAGCTCGTACAAGACGGACGCCGAGAGAGCTTCCGAAACTGAAATGAACGCCGGCCACTGAGAAGCCGGCGGCACCCGCGCCGTTAATAGCGGGTTAAAGGCCGGCCAGCGAATTTAGCGCTCATCCAAACAGGACCTCAATGGGTTGCCGCTATGTTGCCGCCGACATTGCAGGGGGATCGGCAGGAACGGGATATGAGCAAGGATCCGGCATCCGGGGGCGGTAAGGCGCGGGCAAAGCCCCGGCATGGCTTCTTCAGCGACAAGCGTGGCAGCACCGCGATGGAATTCGCGCTGCTGGCCATACCGTTCGCCCTGCTCGTCTTCGCCATCCTCGAAAGCTGTATCTCCTTCGCCGGCCAGGAGGTGATGGCCAACATCACCGACGATGTCGCGCGCCAGTTGCGGACCGGACAGCTCAGGAAGGCAACCGTCACGGAAGACTCGATCAAGCAGCTGATCTGCAGCAGGATGGAGATCATGGTGGCCAAGAATTGCCCCGGACTGCTGGTCGACCTTCGCGAATACCCGACCTTCGCCGACGCCGCCTCGGCCGGCTTCAAGATCGTGGACGGCGACATCGTGCTGACGCAAGGCACGAACTCGACGACTTTCTCGGTTTCTCCCGGGCTGGCGGAAACCAGGAATATGCTGAGGGTTTTCTACAAATGGCCCGTCATGACCGATTTCCTGGCCAAGCAGATGGCCAATCTGAAGGACGGAAAGACACTGCATTTCGCGTCTGTGACCTGGCAGAACGAGCCATTCGACGACAACTGAGACTGCTCGCCGGCTGAGACTGCGGCGGCGTGGAGGTAAAATGTACCGTGCGGGGGCACACCGGGGAATTTCAGCCATCGCGGCAGGGGCTGCGCGGTTTTACCGTGATCGCCGTGGCGTCGCGGCAATCGAGTTCGCGTTTATCGTGCCGGTGCTGCTCATCATGTATTTCATCACGATGGAGGCCTCGCAGGCGATCGAGACCAGCAAGAAGGTCAGTCGCATCGGCAGCATGGTGGCTGATCTCGTCACGCAGCAGACGGCGGTCCAGAAAGCCGATCTCGATGCGATCATGAAGATCGGCACGTCGACGCTGCAGCCCTACAACCGCTCCACGCCGACGATCATCATTACCGGGATCCAGATCACCGACGAGGCGTCGCCAAAGGTACAGGTCGCGTGGTCACGCAAGCTTGTGGGCAGCACCTACAGCGCCGACGCGGCGAAGGACAGCATCACCACGGTTCCGACGACGCTGAAGATCCGCAACACCTTCCTTGTCCGTGTGGAAAGCGACCTCGGCTATAAGCCGATCATCACCTGGTCCGCCAATGATTCGAAAGCGCTTGGGTTGACCTCGGCCTTCAACAACATATCGATGGGCGAAACCTACTATCTCAGGCCTCGGCGCGGTCCCACGGTCCCCTGCAGCGACTGCTGACAAGACTATTCCTGGCCGCCCGCTTCCCGCCGCAGGATGGCCAGCGCCGCTGCATAGTCTTTTGATGCGGCGAGCTCGAACCCGCCGGAATGCTCCGACTCCAGGAGATCGTACACGTCGGGAGTGAGCGACCTGAGATTGGTCAGGAAGACGGCCAGCCTACGCTTCGCTTCGGCATCGAGATCGCTGCGCACGGCATGAGGGCCATATCGCAGCGGAGCCGAGGTCCATAGCACCCGAAGCGATGCCTTCGGGACACCGGCGGCCTCGAGCCGAACGATCGTGCCTCCCGTACCGGTGGGCTGGCCATCGGCGCCGACTGGTTCCCAGCCGAACAGGCCGTCGGCTTCGCCGTCGCTGAGCATCGTCTCGGCCGCCGTGGCCGAGACGGCACGGGTCAGGAAGGGTGAATCTTCCGCGATCTTCGCGCCTTCGCCAGCCAGCCCGGTCAGCGGCAGCAGGGAACCGCCGACATTGTCGGCGGGCGCGATCGCGATCCGATGCGAGGCCATAGCGGCGAGGTCCGGCACTTTGCCGTCGCGCGTCACCAGCACGGAACGGATGCCGACGGCTCCATCGGCATCGACCGGAGCCACCAGCGGCTCAACACAGCCGCATCGCTCGGAAGCCGCGGCATAAGCGAGCGCCGAATAGATCGCATATTGGACCCGGCCGCTCGCCTGCGCCTCGATCAGCGCCGCATAGTCGCGGGCCACCACGAACTCCACCTTCATGCCGAGCGCGTTTGTATAGGCATCCGTCAGGCGTGCCAGCCCGGGAACAGTATTGCCGCCACCGGGCTCGGCGACGATGCCGATGCGAAACGTGCCGATGTCGCCGCGCCAGTCGGCGCGCGCGGACGAGGCCGCGCAGAGCACTGCGAAGGCCGCCGCGCACGTCCTCAAAGCCAGGCTTGCCGCGGATCTTTCGCCCTTGCCCATCCTCGCCGTACTCCCGCCGACACTGCGCCCGATTGCTGGACTATGGCGCCAAGCCGGTTGCGGTTCGGTTTCCGATTTGCCAATGCCGCCATGGAACCTTATGTCTGGCTGCCTGGACTGGCAACGACGGCACCCTATGGCGCGGGCTTTCTTATTCGTTCTCGATTCTTTCGGCATAGGCGGAGCAGCCGACGCCGAACGCTACGGCGACACCGGCGCCAACACGTTCGGACATATCGCGCAGGCCTGCGCCGAGGGCCGGGCGGATCGCGAAGGGTTGCGCCGGGGGCCGCTCGCCGTGCCCAATATGGTCTCGCTCGGGCTCGCGCGGGCGGCAGAGACGGCGACAGGGCTGAAGCTCGACCTCGACATGCCGTTGCTTGCCTCGTCCTTTCATGGCGCCGCCCAGGAGGTCTCGAGCGGCAAGGACACGCCTTCGGGCCATTGGGAGATCGCCGGCCTGCCGGTGCGTTTCGACTGGGGTTATTTTCCCGATACCGTGCCGGCCTTCCCGGCCGCGTTGACGGAAGCGATCATCCGCGAAGGCAAGGTGCCGGGCATCCTCGGCGATTGCCATGCGCCCGGAACCGAGATCATCGAGCGCTTCGGCGAGGAGCACATCCGCACCGGCAAGCCGATCTGTTACACCTCAGTGGACTCCGTGTTGCAGATCGCAGCGCACGAGACGCATTTCGGCCTGGAGCGACTTTACGAGCTTTGCCTGACGGTGCGCCGGCTGGTGGATCCGCTGAAGATCGGGCGGGTGATCGCGCGGCCCTTCGTCGGCGAGACGTCAGCCACCTTCCAGCGCACCCACAACCGCCGCGACTATGCCGTGCCGCCGCCGGAGCCGACCTTGCTCGACCGGCTGACGAAACGTGGCAGCAAGGTCATCGCCGTCGGCAAGATCGGCGACATCTTCGCCCATCGCGGTATCTCGGAGGTGCGCAAGGCGGGCGGCAACATGGCGATGTTCGACAAGGCGCTCGGCGCTATGGACGACGCCGGTGGAGGCGATCTGGTCTTTGCCAATTTCGTCGATTTCGACACCGAGTTCGGCCACCGGCGCGACGTCGCCGGCTATGCCGGAGCGCTCGAGGCCTTCGACCGCCGGCTGCCGGAGGCGCTGTCGCGCATCAGGCCGGGCGACCTGCTCATCCTCACCGCCGATCACGGCAATGACCCGACCTGGCGCGGTACCGACCATACGCGGGAACGCGTCCCGGTGATCGGCATCGGGCCGGGGCTGAAGGGCGGCGACATCGGGCTGAGGCCTACCTTCGCCGATATCGGTGAAACCGTCGCCGACCATCTTGGCCTGGCGCCCGGCCGTCACGGCACCTCTTTCCTTGCAACGATAGGCGGCCATGCCTGAACTGCCCGAGGTCGAAACCGTGCGGCGGGGGCTGCAGCCGGTTCTGGAGGGGGCCCGCCTCGTCAACGTCGAGGCGCGCAGGCCCGATCTTCGCTTTCCTTTTCCCGAGCGCTTCTCGGAGCGGCTGAACGGCAAGACCGTGACGGCGCTTGGCCGGCGCGCCAAGTATCTGACCATGCATATCGAAGACGGTCCGGTGCTGATCTGTCATCTCGGCATGTCCGGATCGTTCCGGATCGAAACCGTCGAGGGCAGCGGCATCCCCGGCGCCTTCCGCCACGAACGGTCGAAGAGCGCGGCACACGACCATGTCGTGTTCGATGTCGCCTCGCCGAAGGGCGAGCGGTCCCGTGTCATCTTCAACGACCCGCGCCGTTTCGGCTTCATGCTGTTTGCCGAGGGGGCGCCGGACGCGCATCCGATGCTGGCCGGGCTGGGCATCGAGCCGACCGGCAACGCGCTCGACGGGTCCCTGCTCGCCTCGCTGCTCAAGGGCCGCAGATCGCCGCTCAAGGCAGCACTGCTCGACCAGCGGCTGATCGCGGGGCTCGGCAATATATATGTGTCGGAGGCGCTGTGGCGCGCCGGCCTGTCGCCGCTGCGCGAAGCCGGCACCATCGCCGGCTCCGGCAAGAAAGCCAAAGAGCAATGCGAACGCCTGGCCGAAGCGATCCGCTCGGTCATCGCCGATGCGATCGCCGCCGGCGGATCGTCGCTGCGCGACTATGTCCAGGCCGATGGATCGCTCGGCTATTTCCAGCATTCCTTCGCCGTTTACGACCGCGAGGGCGAGCCATGTCCGAAGCCAGGGTGCGGCGGCCATATCGAGCGCATCGTGCAGAGCGGCCGCTCGACATTCTATTGCCGGACCTGTCAGCGGTGAGCTAGACCGATCTCCTCAACCGAAGCGAGGAGACCACGCCATGACCTATGAAACCATTCTCGTGGAGACGCGCGGCAAGGTCGGGCTGATCACGCTGAACCGGCCGAAGGCGCTTAACGCGCTGAATTCGCAGGTGATGACGGAAGTCGTAGCCGCGGTGAATGCGTTCAACGCCGATGCCGGCATCGGCGTGATGGTCCTTACGGGTTCGGAAAAGGCCTTCGCCGCCGGCGCCGACATCAAGGAAATGCAGGCGATCGCCTTCGTGGACGCCTATACCCAAGACTTCTTCGTCGGCTGGGAAGAGCTCACGCGTGCCCGCAAGCCGATCATCGCGGCGGTGGCCGGCTACGCGCTGGGCGGCGGCTGCGAACTGGCCATGATGTGCGATTTCATCATCGCCGCCGACAATGCGAAGTTCGGCCAACCCGAAATTACGCTCGGCGTCATGCCGGGCATGGGCGGATCGCAGCGGCTGACCCGCTTCGTCGGCAAGTCGAAGGCGATGGATATGTGCCTGACCGGACGGATGATGGACGCCGCCGAAGCCGAACGCTGCGGGCTGGTGTCGCGGGTCGTGCCGGCCGGCGAACTGGTCGAGGAAGCGATGAAGGCGGCGGCGAAGATCGCCGATTTTTCACTGCCATCGGTGATAATGACCAAGGAAGCCGTCAACCGGTCCTATGAGACGACGCTTGCCGAAGGCCTGCGCTTCGAGCGCCGCTTGTTCCATTCGCTGTTCGCGCTCGACGACCAGAAGGAAGGCATGGCCGCCTTCGTCGAGAAGCGGAAGCCGAACTTCACCAACCGCTAGGTGTTGCCAAAAAGACCGCGACGCGGCGTTGACGCGCCGGAAAAGCTGAACTATAAGCCGCACCAACCGAGGCGGCCCCGTGGCTGCCCGTTTGTTTTTTGCGCCCTGCGGCACCCCGCTGGCGCCCACCAGATCAGAAGAGAGGCATCATGGCCAATACGTCTTCGGCCAAAAAGGCAACGCGCAAGATCGCCCGCCGCGCGGCGATCAACAAGAACCGCCGGTCGCGCGTCCGCACCTATGTCCGCCAGGTCGAAGAGGCGCTCGCCGCCGGCGACAAGGCCGCGGCGCTGGAAGCCTTCAAGGCCGCGGAGCCGGAATTGATGCGTGCCGCCACCAAGGGCGTCATCCACAAGAACACGGCGTCCCGCAAGGTTTCGCGCCTGGCCCAGCGCGTCAAGGTGCTGTCGGCCTGACCGACTTCCATTCGGAACCATTATCTTTGAACCCGGCCGCGCAGGCCGGGTTTTTTCGTTTGCCGGCAAGTACTTAAAAAGAACGTCCGCGTAACGACGTCCGGTCCGAATTTCAAAGTTGCGAATATTTTGCCGGCATATACATAATCGCTGATATCTTCGCCTGCCGGATACAGGCATGGCCGCAAATTAGCCTGTCACAAATTCTGCTTATTTTTCAAAAGATTACGGATGGTCATCCACAGCTTGTTCAACGCGCGCGGGAGCGGCGGGGGACAAGTAGCTGTCAAGCGAATTATTTCAGAAAATTTCGTATCGGCCGGCCTTTTTCATATTCGCCGGAAAAGGGTTTGAATCACAATGGCTTTGTCAAAAGCTGTCCCAACGGCACCTGCTTCGAACGCGTCTCCGCTAACCAGATTCGTTAAAAATCGGTTAGACGTGGCCTTGCCCTATCCACAGCGATTTCGGTAATGTCCATCCATCGAAGGGACGGGCATTCAGCCCCTGACCCAGCCTGAATCGGCCACCAAAAAATGGCGGAATTCATGACGTGGAGTAATTCCGCGTGTGGCTTGGTTTGTCTCTTCGGTGGGTAGGGGACTGGCGTAATTGTACATCGCAGTCGACGTTGGGCCGGCGTTTTCGCCGGACGGCGTTGTATTGCCTTGGCATGATCAAGCCGGCTGGCAAGAGCCGGCATCGGTCCCTTGCGCAACGTTGCGACGAGATCGCCGGCGGCGGCGATGGAGATGCAGCGAAAACGTCGCCGGACCAGAGGGTGCAGGAGGCGCACTCCCGGCGGGAAAAAGGGTACGAGAAGACAAGGAACGTTGATCATGCAGAGCGGCATCGAAAGGGAGATAGCGAGCGAACTCCCATTCCCAACAACCTTCGTCGGAGGGGACGGCATGGCGGCATCCAGCGATGCTGAACAGAAGTTCGAGCGGGTCAAGGCCCAGCTCAAGGCGCGTCTGGGAGCCGAGGTCTATTCGAGCTGGTTTGGCCGCATGAAGGTTGCCGAGGCTTCGCGCGGCATTGTCCGTATCTCCGTGCCCACGGCCTTCCTGCGGTCGTGGATCAACGGCCACTATCTCGACCTTATCGCCGAACTGTGGAGACATGAGGATGCCGACGTTCTCAAGATCGAGATCGTCGTGCGGACTGCCACGCGCCAAGGCCGCAACAATGTCGAGCCGGAGATCGCGCC
>NZ_RZSL01000196.1:0-9907 GCF_003997355.1 Mesorhizobium sp. M1E.F.Ca.ET.041.01.1.1
ACCACGCTCATCCTGATGGGCAGCGCCACCGCGCTCTCCTTCGGCCTCGGCTCGGCGCTCGGCATCTATGCCGGCGCCAGACCGGGCGGCTTCCGCGACCGTTTGCTTTCGATCGGCTCGCTGGCGCTCTACGCCGTGCCCGGCTTCTGGCTCGGCCTTGTGCTGATCGTCGTCTTCGCCGTCGACCTGCGCTGGCTGCCGATCGGCGGCATCGAGACCATCGCATCGGCCAAGACCGGGCTGGCACGGGCCGCCGACGTCGCCACCCATCTCGTGCTGCCGGTGGCGGCGCTGGGCTTCATCTATCTCGCGCTTTATCTGCGCATGATGCGCGCCGGCATGGCGGAAGCCTGGCGTCAGGATTTTATCCTCGCCGCCCGCGCCAGGCCCCTGGCGCGCCGCCGCATCGTGCTTGCGCATGTCGCCCGCAACGCGCTCTTGCCTCTGGTCACCATGCTCGGCCTGCAATCGGCGCAGATGCTCGGCGGCAGCGTCGTCATCGAAAGCGTCTTTGCCGTTCCCGGCCTCGGCCGGCTGGCGCAGGAAGCCGTCGCCGGACGCGACACGCCGCTGCTGCTCGGCATCATTTTGGTCAGCGCCGTTCTCGTCGTCGTCATCAATCTCCTTGTCGACCTCGCCTACGCCTTCCTCGATCCACGCGTCGGCGCCAGCGAGGCCGGCCTATGAGCCGGTTACGCCGCATCTTCCGCACGCCGGAAGCGGTTGCCGGCGCGGCAATCCTCGCCTTGCTCGTCGCCATGGCGCTGGCGGCGCCGCTACTTTTCCCGCGCGATCCGCAGGCGATCGCCGGTCCGGCGCTGCTGCCGCCGTTCCAGGACTGGTCGCTGCCGCTCGGCACCGACCGGCTGGGCCGCGACGTGCTGGCCGAGCTGTTTCACGGCGCCCGCACCTCGCTGGCCGTCGGCTTGGCGGCCGCCGCCGCGGCGCTGCTCATCGGAGCTGTGATCGGCACGCTGGCTGGCTTTGCCGGAGGCCTCGTCGACGAAGTGCTGATGCGTGTCACCGACGCCTTCCAGACCGTGCCGAGCTTTCTTCTCGCGCTGGCTCTCGTCAGCATCGTCGGCCCCTCGCTCGGCGTCGTCGTGGCCGCTATCGCGCTCGGCGCTTGGACCGGCCCTGCTCGCGTTGCGCGCGCGGATGTGCTGTCGATCCGCGAGCGCGATTATGTCGCCGGCGCCCGCGTCATCGGCATGCATCCGTTGGAAATTGCCTTTCGCGAGGTGCTGCCCAACGCCTTGCCGCCGGTGTTGGCGCTGTCCTCGGTGATCGTCGCCGCGGCGATCCTCACCGAGGCCGCGCTTTCCTTCCTCGGCCTCGGCGACCCCAACCGCGTCACGTGGGGCGGCATGATCGCCGAGGGCCGAGCGGTGCTGCGCACCGCGCCTTTTCTGTCGATCATTCCGGGCGTGGCACTCGTGCTGACCGTGCTCGGCGTCTATCTCGCCGGAGAAGGCGTGGTCGAAAGCACCGCGGTACGCAGGAGCCTGTCATGACGGCGCTGCCGTCGATCCGCGATCTGACGGTGCGCTACCGTCGCGACAACATCGAGGTGGCGGCGCTGAACGGCATCAGCCTCGATGTTGAAGCAGGCGAGCGGCTGGCGATCATCGGTGAAAGCGGTTCGGGCAAAAGCACGCTGGCGCTGGCGGTGGCGGGGTTGCTGGCGAGGTCAGCCCTTGTGGGCGGAGCGATCGAATGGCCAACAAGCCGATTACAGAGGCCTCGTTCCTTCGCACCCCCCTCTGTCCTGCCGAACATCTCCCCCGCAAGGGGGGAGATTGGCAGTTCCACTGCCGGCCCTCTCGCTGCGACGCAGGAGATTGGCGAAGGCGGAGATGACGACCTAATCTCCCCCCTTGCGGGGGATATGCCCGGTAGGGCAGAGGGGGGTGTGACGGAACGCCGATTATCCGCGATTGGCGATAACAACATCCCCCTCCTCGGCCGCGACATCGGCTTCGTCTTCCAGGACCCCGCCTCCAGCCTCGACCCCGTCATGCCGATCGGCAAGCAGATCGCGGAAGTTGCGCATACCCATCTCGGCCTGACCTGGCCTGAAGCCTATGCCAAGGCCAAAACCCTGCTCGAACGCGTCCGCCTCCCCGACCCAGAATCCGCGCTGCGCGCCTATCCGCACCAGCTTTCCGGCGGCCAGAAGCAGCGCGTGGCGATCGCGGCGGCAATCGCGGCCGGACCGAAACTGCTCATCGCCGACGAGGCGACCAGCGCGCTCGACACCATCGTGCAGGCCGAGATCGTCGCCTTGATCCGCCAATTGGTGGCGGAGGACGGCATGACGCTGCTCTTCATCAGCCACGACATTGCGCTCGCAGCCACGCTTGCCGAGCGCATCGCGGTGCTGCGCCGTGGCGAATTGGTGGAGTTCGGCGAGACTCGCCAGACTATCGAAGCGCCGCGCCATGCCTACACCCGCGCGCTGCTCGATGCCCATCTCGGCCTCGACGCCGAGCCGCTGCTTGACCGGCAGGGCGCTTCGGCATGAGCGTGCTGGCCGTCTCCAATCTCACCAAACGCTATCGGCGCGGCGGCAAGCCTTTTGCGGCGGTCGACGACGTTTCCTTCGAGATCGGGCCGGGCGAGACGCTCGCGCTCGCCGGTCCGTCGGGCAGCGGCAAGTCGACCATCGCGCGGCTGGTGCTGCGGCTGATCGAGCCTGACGCCGGGCGTATCGAGTTCGAAGGCGCGGACTTCCTTTCGCTCTCAAGCGGTGCGCTGCGCGCTCGCCGCGCCCGTCTGCAAATGGTGTTCCAGGATCCGCACGCCGCCTTCAACCCGCGCGCCACGGTGGCGCGCGTGCTGGATGATCCCCTGCGCATCCACGGCATCGCCTCGCGCGCCGAGCGCCCTCGCCGCATCGCCGCGCTTCTGGAGCGCGTCGGTCTGGACGCCGGCCTCGCCAGACGCGCCATCCACGAGATTTCCGGCGGACAGCGGCAGCGCGTGGCGATCGCCCGCGCCATCGCCACGCGGCCATCGCTCATCGTGCTGGACGAAGCGGTATCGGCGCTCGACGTATCGGTGCGCGGGCAGATCCTGGAATTGCTGCTCGACCTGCAAAGACAGGAACGGATCGCCTATCTCTTCATTTCGCACGACCTCGGCGTCATCCGCGCCGTCGCACATCGCGTCGTCATCCTCGATGCCGGCCGGGTTGCCGAGAGCGGCGATGCCCGCACCGTGATCGCGTCGCCGCAATCGGCGATCGGCAAGGCGCTGGTGGCGGCAACGCCGAGACTAGACGGGACCCGACCATGATCCCGCAAAGTGGGACCCGGTTTGCGGACAAGATCATGGTCAAGCAGTAAATCAGGACGCATCATGACCGACCCCGCAACCAGAGCCGAAAAACTGTCGCGTGAGCTCGATTCCGCCTTCCGCAACCGGGCCGATCTCTATCGCCTCTTCCTGGATGAGCTGACCACCGAGCTAGGCGCTGAGAAGGCCGAGGCGGTCATGATCCGCACCATCGAAAAGCGCGGCCGGGAGGTCGCTGCGACGGCCTTCGCCGGCTTCGGCCCCAACGACGCGCTGGCGATCGGCGAGGCGTTCCTCGCCGTAAGCCCGGATGGCGGTCGCATGTACCCGACCCATGTCGAGCACGGACCGGACCACATCGCCTTCAAGGTGAAGCGCTGCCCGCTGAAAGATGCCTGGGTCGAGGCCGGTGTCGGCGAGGAAAAGCTCGCCACGCTCTGCCGCATCGCCGGCGCCTTCGACCGCGGCCTGTTCGAAGCGACCGGCGTGCGCTTCGCCAACGTCACCTGGACGCCAGGCCACGGCTCCGGTTGCTGCCACATCGCGCTGACCAACCGGGACACAGTCTAACCATTCGGCTGCAGCGCCGTGCGGGCGATCTTCCACGCGGACTCGACATGCCGCCGCGCCGCCGCTTCGGCCTCCTCGGGCTTGCGCGCCCTGATCGCATTCATGATCGCGTTCATTTCGGCGATCGCCGGCTCGCGCCGGTTCGCCGAGGCGATCGTCATCGAGCGCAGCTGGTTGATGCGCACGTTGAGCCCGCTCACGATCTCCCAGGCGACGCGCTTGTCCGCGGCTTCAAACAGCGCTTCGTAGAACTTCGTCGTCGCGCGCATCACCGCCGGCGGCTTGCCCGAGGCCCAGGCTTCGAAGAGCTCGCTGAGAGCATGCTCCAGTATCGCTAGTTGCCCATTGGTTGCCGACAGCGCGCAGGCGCGCGCCGCGATCCCTTCGAGAAGAGCCCTGAGCTCGTAGATCTCGTCAGTGCGGCCGAGATCCGGCCGCGCCACCGCCGGCCCGTGTCCGGGGATCATCTGCACGAGTCCCTCGGCCTCCAATTGCCGCAAGACCTCGCGCACGACTGAGCGGCTGACGCCGAGCTGGTCGCAAAGCGGCCGCTCGACCAGCCTTTCGCCGGGCTGGAAATGAAAATCCATTATGGCCTCGCGCATGCGCTCGAGAGCCAATGTTCTCAAGGTCTTGGCGCTGCGATCGATGCGAAGGGTGTCGTCCTGCATGTGCTTGCTCCCTGCGTCGCCACAAAAACAGATTCCATGGCCGGTTGACAAGGTATTTGGTGCTCCATAGTATGGTATACCATAAGACACAGAAGGTGACGCTATTCCGCAGCGCCGCTCGACAGAGGTTTCCATGCAGCCGGCCATTCGCAAGATCGTCACCTACACCGAAAACACGCTGATCGAAGGCGGCAAGGCGGCGCCCAGGCCGCTGCGCCTGATCGGCGTCGCCGCAGTGCTGACGAACCCCTGGGCAGGACGCGGCTTCACCGAGGATCTTTCGCCCGAAATCCGCGCCTGTGCGCCGGTGCTGGGAGAGACCCTGACCCGTGAGATCCTTGCCGTCGCCGGCTCGGGCGAGGCGATCGAGGGCTACGGCAAGGCCGCCATCTGCGGCACGTCGGGTGAGATCGAGCACGCCTCGGCCCTGATCCACACGCTGCATTTCGGCAACCACTATCGCCGCACCGTCGGCGCCAAGACCTATCTTGCCTTCACCAATCTGCGCGGCGGGCCGAACACGCCGATCATGATCCCGCTGATGGACAAGAATGACGAAGGCCGGCGCTCGCACTATCTGACCGTGCATTTCCAGATAGGCGACGCGCCGGCGCCGGACGAGCTGGTGGTAGCGCTTGGCGCGTCCATCGGCGGCCGTCCGCATCACCGCATCGGCGATCGCTATCAGGATCTCAAGGAAGTGGGCGACCTGCATGGCTGACGCCGTCGCAGCTGAGTGGACTGAGGGTACCGCGCCCGACGGCACCAGCTTCATCCGCGCCGGATCGGGCGCGCCGGTGCTCTTCATTCACGGCGTCGGCATGAACGCGGCGATCTGGCGGCCGCAGATCGAGCGGATGGCGGATCGCTGGGACGTCATCGCCATCGATATGCTTGGTCATGGCCGCTCGCCGTTGCCGCCGCAGACACCGGAACTGGCCGACTATGCTGGGCAGGCGATCCGGCTGCTCGATCATCTCGGCTTAAAAAGCGTGTCGGTCGTCGGCCACTCCATGGGCGCGCTCGTCGCGCAGGAGCTTGCTCTGCTCGCGCCGGAGCGCGTCGGCCGCATCGTCTCGCTCAACGCCGTGTTCCGCCGGCCGCCTGAACTCGCCGATGCCGTTCGCGAGCGCGCCGCCGCGCTCACCGGTCGCGGCGACGCGGCAGGCGCTGCGCAGACCATCGCGCGCTGGTTTGGCGATCCGGTTCCGGCCGGACTCACCGCGGCGGCCGAGAAGACGGCGGCGGCGCTGGGCGAGGTCGACCCCGAAGGCTATGCCCGCACCTACCGCCTATTCGCCCGTGCCGATGCCGACCACGCCGAGCGCCTGCCGACGCTGGCCGTGCCGGCCCTGTTCATCACCGGCTCGGAAGACAAAAACTCCTCGCCGGCGATGTCGGCCGCCATGGCCAGGCTCGCGCCGCATGGCCGCTGCACCGTGCTGCCTGGTGAAAGGCATATGATGGCGGTGGCGGCGCCTGATCTGACCACACGCCACATCGCCGACTTCCTTCAGGAACGCGAAGTCGCGGAGGCGGTCACCGATTTCGACAGTGGCGAGTTCCGGCGCGCGCTCGGCTCCTTCCTGACCGGCGTCACCATCGTCACCACCATCGGTCTGGAAGGCGAGCCGCGCGGCTTCACCGCCAACTCCTTCACCTCGGTATCGCTCGATCCGCCGCTGGTGCTCGTCTGCATCGCCCATAAGGCGCTGGGGCACCCGGTGTTCGCGACCTCGAAGAGCTTCGCCATCAATATCTTGAACGAGGGCCAGAAAGCGGCCTCCGGCATCTTCGCCTCGAAAGCGCCGGACAAGTTCGCCTCGGTCGACTGGCGCCCGGGACAGACCGGCAGCCCCATTCTGGACGGCTCGGTCGCCTGCTTCGACTGTGACATGGAGCGGCTGGTCGACGCGGGGGATCATTCGATCCTCATCGGCCGTGTCCGCGATTTCCAGCACAATTCCGCGCAGCCCCTCGGCTATTGCCGCGGCGCCTACATCACGCCCGGCCTCAGCCAGGAGGCGCTCGCCGCCGCCCAGCCCGGCACCGATGTCGGCGCCATCCTCGAGAATGGCGGCCGCATCCTGTTTCTCGAAACGGCGGATGGCTTCCTTGACCTGCCGCGTGGCCGGGGCCTTGGCTCGGCAAGCGACGGCAAGAGCCTCAACGGACTTCTTGCCGCAAAGGCCATCGAGGCCCATCTCGGCTTCCTGTACGCCGTCTGGGACGATGCAGGCAACGCTTCGCGCACCCATGTCTACTATCGTGGCACGTTCGATGTGCCGGCGTCGAGCGATCGCGGCATTCGGCTGATCGACATCGACGCGATCGACGGGTTGAAGATCGCCGACCCGGCGATTCGCTCGATGCTGGCCCGTTATGTGCGCGAATGCACTGAAGATGCATTCGGCGTCTATGTCGGCAACGAACTCGAAGGCGAAGTGCGGCCGCTCGCTCGGGCCGAAGTCGCTTCGCTCAATCCAGGTGACCAGGGATGAAGTTCTCGCTCTTCGTGCATATGGAACGCTCGGATCTCGCCAAGCCGCATTCGGAGCTGCTGGACGAGCTGGGAGAGCTGGTGCTGCTCGCCGAAGAGGCCGGTTTCGAGACGGCCTGGATCGGCGAGCATCACGGGATGGAATTCACCATCTCGCCCAATCCGTTCATCAACATCGCCTATCTGGCGGCCAAAACGAACCGCATCCGCCTCGGCACCGGAACCATCATCGCGCCCTTCTGGCACCCCATCAAGCTTGCGGGCGAGGCGGCCATGACCGACCTCGTCACCGGCGGCAGGTTGGATGTCGGCATCGCGCGCGGCGCTTACAGCTACGAATATCAGCGCGTCTTCCCGGGGCTCGATGCCTGGGGCGCCGGCCAGCGCATGCGCGAGATCATACCCGCAATCCGCGGCCTCTGGGACGGCGACTACGAGCACGCCGGCGAGTTCTGGCAGTTCCCGCCGACCACCTCCTCGCCCAAGCCCTTGCAGAAACCCTACCCACCGATCTGGGTGGCTGCCCGCGACCCGAACTCGCACGACTTTGCCGTCGCCAACAGATGCAAGGTGCAGGTGACGCCGCTGGCCTCCGGCGACGACGAGGTCGCAAGCCTGATGCAGCGCTTCAACGCCGCCTGCGCCGCGCATCCGGACATCGAACGGCCGGAGATCATGCTTTTGATGCACACATTCGTCGCCGAGAATGCGGCCGACGCCGATCGGCTCAGCCAGGATCTATCGACCTTCTACTGTCAGTTCGGCGCCTGGTTCCAGAACAAGAAGCCGGTGCATCAGGGCATATTGGAGCCGCTGACCGCCGACGAGATTGCCGCCATGCCGCAATACGCGCCGGACAAGATGCGCCAGAACCTGGTGATCGGCGAGGCGGATGAGGTGATCGGCCGGCTGAAGGCCTACGAGACGCTCGGCTACGACCAGTACTCGATCTGGATCGACAGCGGCCTTTCGCACGAGCGCAAGAAGAAATCTCTGCAACTGTTCATCGACCGGGTGATGCCGGCCTTTATCTGATCGCGAGCCTCCATGACCGACGCTCTTTTCAGGAACTTCATCGACGGCCGCTTCGACGAGCCGTCCGCGACCTTCGACAGCATCGATCCGTCGACCGGCGCGCCTTGGGCGAAGATGCCGGCGGCGACCGAAGTCGACGTCGACCGCGCCGTCGAGGCGGCGCACCGCGCGCTGCGCTCCGGACCTTGGGCGTCGATGACGGCAACCGCGCGTGGCAAGCTGCTGGTGAAACTCGGCGATCTCGTCGCCGCCAATGCCGGGCGCCTGGCCGAGCTGGAGACGCGCGACACCGGCAAGATCATCCGCGAGACCCGCGCCCAGATCGCTTATGTCGGCGACTACTACCGCTACTATGGTGGGCTCGCCGACAAGCACGAAGGCGCGCATGTGCCGATCGACAAGGCGGATCTCGACGTCACCATCCGCCGCGAGCCGATCGGCGTCGTTGCCGCGGTGGTGCCGTGGAACTCGCAGCTCTTCCTCTCGGCGGTCAAGCTCGGTCCGGCGCTGGCCGCCGGCTGCACGGTGGTGCTCAAAGCCTCCGAGGACGGCCCGGCGCCGCTGCTCGCCTTTGCCGAGTTGGTCAGCGAAGCCGGCTTTCCAGCCGGCGCTGTCAACATCCTCACCGGCTTCGGCCAGGAATGCGGGCGGCGCCTGACCAGCCATCCGCTGGTCTCGCGCGTCGCCTTCACCGGCGGCCCGTCGACGGCGCGCGCCATCGTCAGGAACACGGCGGAGAACCTCGCCTTTACGACGCTTGAGCTTGGCGGCAAAAGCCCCGTCGTCGTCTTCGCCGACGCCGATCTCGACAGCGCCGCCAATGCGGTCGTCGCCGGTATCTTCGCCGCGACCGGGCAGAGCTGCGTCGCCGGCTCGCGGCTGCTCATCGAGCGTTCGGTGAGGCAGGAGTTCCTCGGTCGGCTGAAGCAAAAAGCCGAAGCGATCCGCATCGGCGACCCACAGGATCCGGCCACCGAAATGGGGCCTTTAGCCACGCTGCGCCAGCGCGACTGGATCGAGAAGGTCGTGGCCGAGAGCCTCGCCGCGGGCGGCACGCTCGTGACCGGAGGCAAGCGCCCGGACATCGGCGCGGGCTTCTACTACGCGCCGACCATCATCGATGCCGGCGACATCAACCTGCCCTGCGTGCGCGAGGAACTGTTCGGCCCGGTGCTCAGCGTGCTTGCCTTCGACACCGAGGCCGAGGCGCTCGCGCTCGCCAATGACACGCCCTTCGGCCTCGCCTCCGGCGTCTTCACCTCCAATCTCGGCAAGGCGCACCGCATGGCGCGCGACATCCATGCCGGCGTCGTCTGGGTTAACACGTACCGGGCGGTCTCGCCGCTCGTGCCCTTCGGCGGCTACGGCCTGTCGGGCCTCGGCCGCGAAGGCGGGCTGGACGCCATCCGCGATTACACGCGCTCGAAATCGGTCTGGATCAAGACCTCGGACGAGCCGATCCCTGATCCCTTCGTCATGCGCTGAGAACGGCATGACGAGGATGCACTGACAAGAACAAGAAACGGAACAGAGAAATCAGAGGAGAATGACATGAAACTGATCTTAGCCGGCGTTCTCGCCGGACTGCTGGCGGCAACCGCCGCCAAGGCCGACGAAATGGTGTTCACCAGTTGGGGCGGCACCACGCAGGAGGCGCAGACCAAGTCCTGGGCGGAGCCGTTCGCGGCCTCGTCCGGCATCAAGGTGCTGCAGGACGGCCCGACCGACTACGGCAAGCTGAAGGCCATGGTCGACGCCAAGAACGTCACCTGGGACGTCGTCGACGTCGAGATGGACTTCGCCATCAAGGCGGCGAAGGACGGATTGCTCGAGC
>NZ_RZSL01000197.1:0-9839 GCF_003997355.1 Mesorhizobium sp. M1E.F.Ca.ET.041.01.1.1
GTCCTGCGCGTACAGCAGGCCCTGGCGATGCGTGATCAAGCCGATGTCGCCGACCTGCAGCGGTCGCAGGATGTAAGGCACCTTGGGTTCGGGCTTGTCGCCGAGCAGGTCCTGTACCGTGCGCATCGCCTTGACCAACCGCTCCTGGTCGGCGGGCGCGAGACGATCGAGCAGCGTCCGCACCTGGTCATGCGAATCCTGGTTGAGCGGCGCGAAGGCGTCCCTGCCCGCGGGCGTGAGCGCGATCGGCGAGCGCCGCGCATCGGCCTCGGAAGCGATGCGCTCGACCAGGCCGCGCTCCTCTAATTTCTTCAGCAGACGGCTGACATAGCCTGGGTCGAGGCCGAGGTCGCGCACGAGATCGGTGGCGACGAGCCCGTTGCGATGGGCAAGCTCGTAAAGCACCCGCGCCTCGGTCAGCGAGAACGGGCTTTTCAGCAACCCTTCGTCGAGCAGGCCGATCTGGCGAGTGTAGAAACGGTTGAAGGCGCGCACGGCGTCGATGCGTTGCTTGCCCGGGTGATCGTGGATGGTCATGGATGTTCCTCCTGCCCTGCTCAGGATCAACCATTTAGTTGACTTAGTCAATAAATCGATCAGTGGAGCTTCACAATCTTGCGAGGTTCCACTCGTCATTGACGCCGGATACGGTGAGGTGGACGCGGAGATAGTGTGATGGAAAACATTCGACCCATTAAGACCGAAGCCGACTACGACTGGGCGATTGCTGAGATCACCCACTATTTCGAGAATGAACCGGCCATCGGCAGCCCGGAAGCCGACCGCTTCGACGTGCTGGCATCCCTTACGGAGGCTTATGAAGCCAAGCATTATCCGATTGAGACGGCGGCGAGATAAGCACCCTCACCCCATCGGAAGTGTCGGCCAGAACTCCACGATTCGGCCATCGGAAAACACTGCAATCGCCCCGAAATGCTGCAGCACCGCCTCACTCTGCGTCGGCCGCAGGAAGGCGTAGTCTCCGGGCTTCACATTCGCCCCGGCCGGCAGGCCCATGAACTGTTGGTTGGACGATAGCCCGACCAGGCCATTCGGTTTCATGCCTTTGGGGAACACCGGCTCGGCCATCCACTTGCCGCCGTAGAGATAGCAGCCCTTGCGCGGGAAGAGGCCGAGCGCCTGCAGCGTGCGGGAAACCGCTGCCGGGCCGGGCAGCACCGGATCGAGCGCCTTCAGGATCGACGTCGCAATGAAGGCGGCCGGCTGGAAGCCGTCTAGGCCGGGCGTGTCGAAATCCTTGGGCAGCACGAAGGCCGAGCCGATCGAGACTTCGTTGGCCACGCCTGAGCCATGCAACAGCGCCGTCCTGGATCCGCCGATGTTGAGGATGCGGCGCTGGTCCGGTCCGAGGACGGCGACGAATTCGGCGGCTTTCGCCGATGCCTGCTTCAGCGCCTTGGCCGCGCCGCCGAACAAGCCGGGGATTTCCGGCGCATGCGCCTCATAGGCCATGATGCCTTCGCAGCGCAGGCCCTT
Source organism: Mesorhizobium sp. M1E.F.Ca.ET.041.01.1.1 (assembly GCF_003997355.1). Taxonomy (NCBI): domain Bacteria; kingdom Pseudomonadati; phylum Pseudomonadota; class Alphaproteobacteria; order Hyphomicrobiales; family Phyllobacteriaceae; genus Mesorhizobium; species Mesorhizobium sp. M1E.F.Ca.ET.041.01.1.1. Next base: position 1,498 of record NZ_RZSL01000197.1, read on the forward strand.
CGGGATCGTCAGCGCCTTGATCTCGGCGGGACTGGAAAAGCCGCCGCGGTGCAGCCCGACATCGACCTCGAAGGCGAAACGCAATTCGGCATCGAGCGCGGCGGCTAAAGCGCCATACTCTGCCAGCCGCTCCGGCGTGTCGATCAGCCAGCAGACGCGCGACCGCCAGCCGGCGCCGCCCTTGGTCAGCGCCGCCTTGACGGCACCCATCGGCATCGGCTTGCCATAGAGCAGGTCGCCTTCGGGAAAGGCGTCGAGCACGGCTTGCGTCACCGGCGGATGGAAGGTCATGAAGCGGCTGGTGCCGAGCGCTCTGGCGATATGCGCAAGCAGCGGCAGGCAAGGCAGCGACTTGTCGACCAGCCGCACGGCAAGGCCAGGCGCCAGCCTCTGCTTCACCAGCGCGATGTTGGCGTCGAGCCGGTCGCGGTCGAGCACCAGGCAGGGCCGAAAGATATCGGCCGCCTTCAGCGCCTTCGACAGCTCGGCAAAATAGGCGCTCATTGTCGGATGCCAAAAGGACCGGGCTCGATGCCGAACAGGCCGGCCATGTAGGGCGACACGAAACGGTTTTCGGGATCGATGTCTCGCCGCACCGCCATAGCATCATCCCAGCACGGATATAGTTTCTTGAAGTCCGCGGCCTTGAGGCTGTGCATCTTGCCCCAATGCGGCCGGCCGCCATACTTCAAGAAGATCGGCTCGGCCGCGCGCATGAAGGGCAGCGGATCGTTCGCGGCATCGTGATGGATGGCGATCGAGCAGGTCAGCCTCTTGTGGAAGGGCGAAAGCCAGAACGCGTCGGGCGCTACCGAACGCACCTCCATCGGGAAATAGACTTCCGGAAAGTGCTTCTCCGTCAATTCGATGATCTCGGCCAGGGCCTTCGGACCATCCTCGTAAGGCAGGTGGTATTCCATCTCGTTGAACCTGGTGCGGCGGTCGCTGACATAGACGTTGAACCAGTCCTGCACATAGTCCTCTGACGGTACCTTTTTCACCGCGCCCTTGATCAGCGCGCGGCGCAGCGAGGGCAGCCAGCGCAGCATGGTGCGCAGCTTGCGCAACGTCGCCAGCCCCTCCTCGTCGTCCTCGGTCGGCCGAGCCGTCGTCGGCTGGTCGCTGAGATCGCTGGCGATGAACTGCGCGTAGCCGGAAAACGGGATGTAGTAGAACTCGGCCGAGCGGTGCGCGGCCATCATCGTCTCGAAGTCGCGCAGCATGTCACCGATCGGCAGCACCCATTTGCGGCGGCGCAGCCGATAGGTCGGGACGTTGTTCATCGTCACTTCGGTGAGCACGCCGAAGGCGCCGAGCGCGACACCGGTGGCGTGGATCATGTCCTGATCCCCTGCGCGGCTATATTCACGCAGCTTGCCCTGCCCGTCGACGAATTGCACCGTCTCGAGTTGCGTGTGATAGGCGCCGAGCGTCGGGCCGGAGCCATGCGTGGCGGTGCCAAGCGCGCCGCCGATCGCCTGGCGGTCGATGTCGCCCATATTGGGCAGGCCCTGGCCGATATCCTGCAGGATGTGCATCAAGGCGCCGAGCCGCGTGCCCGCCCTCACCCGCGCGCGGCTGGCCGCGGCCTCGTGCGAGACCAGCCCCTCGATCTTCTCCAGCGAGACGATGGTGCCGTCCGACTGCACCAGCGGCGTGAAGGAATGACCGGCGCCGGCGACGCGCAGCGGTCCGGGCGCCGAGCGCACCAGTTCGACCAGTTCGCCGGCGTCGGCGGGTGTCGCGATCAGCTTCGGCGCGGCCTTCACGAAGCCCGACCAGTTGCTCCAGGCGTTCGCCATCGTCACCTCCCGCTCAGGCTGGAATGCGGCGCCGCGCAACCAGCGCGAAGATGCCGAGCAGCGCCACGCTGGCGAGCGCGGTCGCGGCTGCGAATTCCGGCACGGGGCGGAAATTGTCGCCGTCGATCAGCAGCGAGGCCGCGATCGGCCCTATGGCGAGGCCGAAGAGCTGCGCGGCGGGCACCAGGAGTACCGCTGTTCGTGTCTCGTCGGCGGTGATCGCGAGCCGGATCTGGTAAGGCACGATGAACAGCAGGATGAAGCCCATCACCAACGCCACCGCCCAGAAGACTAGGAGCCCCGGTCCCGACGCCAGCAGCGCCGAGCTGACGGCCGCGACCGCGCCGATGACGGTGATGGCGAGGCGGTAGTCGATGTGCGCCTCGAACACGGTCGCGGTCATGGCGCCTACCACCTGCGCGGCGAGGCTTGCCGAAACCATCAGGCCGACGGTGCGGCCGTCGATGCCGAACTCGGCGCCGAGCGGCTCGAGAAAGGCCCAGACGGCGCCGAAGAACATGAAATAGCAGAAGATCGAAAGCAGCGCGGTGATCGCCGGTATGGTGAGCACGTTGGCAAAATGCTCTTCCTTAGGCAGGTCCGCATAATCGTCCGGCACGGTCCAGGCGACGACGAGCGACAGAAGGCAGACCACGCCAAGCGCGATGAAGCCGCCGGCCGAGCCGGCCGCGGGCACGGCATAGAGCGCAAGCAGCAGCGCCAGCGCGCATTGCGCCAACGTCTGCAGCGTGACGAAATAGCCGCCGATGCGCTCGGCCCGGCGCGAGCGGGCGATCAGCTCGGTGGCGACCGCGACCAGGCCGCCCTCCGCGAGCCCCGCCAGGGTGCGCGCGCCAATCAGCGCATTGGGGCTTGCGGCATAGGCCGTCCAGAAATTGGCGAGCGCGAGCAGGACGAGGAGCACAGCGCTCTTCCAGCGCATGCTGCGCGCCGACAAGAGCATCGCCACGATCGCGGAGCCTATGGCGATCGCGATCATCTCCGCGGTGGCGACCAGCGCCAGCTCGTCGCCGGTGACATGGCCTTCGCTGTAGAGCGCGCCGAGCAGCACCGGCTGCAATCCGAGGATGAGCAGGCCGACCGAACCGATCCAGAGCGCCGAAGCGAGTTGCAGGCCGGTCGGATTGCCGACCAGCCAGTCGCTATCTTCCGATTGCACGGCATCGGTGACAGTCACGAGCGCTCTCCCTTGCAGCCCGCATGAAAAACTGACAAGTTGTCAGCATTTGACGAAACTGATACTTGATCAGTTTGTTGTCAACCGCGAAATCGCAGCTCTCACCGAGAGATTTGGCGCATGACGGAAGCAAGACGAACGGCGACGGAACCTCGGCGCAGGCCCAAGCAGGAGCGCAGCCGCGAGCGCATCGACGCGATCCTCGCCACGACCATGCGGCTGATCGGCGAGAAGGGCATCGACGCGGTGACGATGAAAGAGGTCGGCGCGCTGGCCGGCGGGCCGATCGCCACCGTCTACCACTATTTTCCCTCGAAATCGGCGATTCTCGCCATGCTCTACGAGCGCTTCTCGGAGGAGAGCCGCGCGCGGCTCAGCGAGATCATCGCCAATGTGCGGCAGCGCGACGATGTGATCCCGGCGGCCGACCGGCTGCTCGACGATTATCGCGGCCGCGTCGCCGGCGATCCGGCAATCCAGGATCTGCAGAACGCGATCCAGGCCGACAAGGCACTCAAGAATCTCGACATCGCCGAGACCAGGCGGCAGGCGGAGATGTTCTGCGAGACGGTCGCGCCGCTGATCGAGCCGGACCGGCGCGAGGCTTTCGCGCGCATCGTGTTCCTCATCTTCCAGCTCGCCGGCGGCGTCGTGCGGCTGGCGCTGACGCAGGACGAGGCGGAGGGGCGGCGCACGATCGAGGACTATCGCTCGATCATCCATGCGCAATTGCGGTTGTTTTTGTAGCTTTTGGCTTTTGCGAAGAATGGAGGCGTCGAGTTCCTTCGCGCCCCCCTCTGTCCTGCCGGACATCTCCCCCACTTGGGGGGAGATCGGACGTCACCACGGCTTTCGCCAATCGCCAACGCTGGAAGAGAATCCACCAGCCAATCGACGGACACCCTCACCCTTGGCGACAGTTGGCGGCTGCGTGGATAGAGCACCGCGATCGGCGGATGATCGGCAAGCACTTCGATCAAGCGGCCTGCCTCAATGTCGGCGGCGAAGCGAAACACGGCGCTTCTATTTTGATACGCCCATGCAATCCGCCTTTTTCGGCATCGCGTCATGCGCAGAAAAATTTCGCGCCATTGCCCCTTCCCGCGCGCCTTGACTCTGGCAAGGCGCCAGCCTATTTCAGCGCCACGTTAGCACTCGCCTTAGGTGAGTGCTAACTCATATCCGGCCTCGCCGGATGGAGGAACAGTTCTCACCGTTCTCATTCGAGGAAGAAAACATGGCAAAGTCCAAGTTCCGCCCGCTTCATGACCGTGTGGTCGTTCGCCGGGTCGAATCCGAATCCAAGACCGCCGGCGGGATCATCATCCCGGATACGGCGAAGGAGAAGCCGCAGGAAGGCGAGATCATCGCCGTCGGCTCCGGCGCCCGCGACGAAAACGGCAAGCTCGTGCCGCTCGACGTCAAGGCCGGCGACCGCATCCTGTTCGGCAAGTGGTCGGGCACTGAAGTCAAGCTCAATGGCGAGGACCTTCTGATCATGAAGGAATCCGACATCATGGGCATCATCGGCTGAATATCGGTCTCTCCATCAACTGAATTATCGGGCTCTGTCCGAGCCCCTGTCAGGAGCTAACTATGGCTGCAAAAGACGTAAAATTCTCCCGCGATGCCCGTGAGCGCATGCTGCGCGGTGTCAACATCCTCGCCGACGCGGTGAAGGTCACCCTCGGTCCGAAGGGCCGCAACGTCGTCATCGACAAGTCGTTCGGCGCCCCGCGCATCACCAAGGACGGCGTCACCGTCGCCAAGGAGATCGAGCTCGAGGACAAGTTCGAGAACATGGGCGCGCAGATGGTGCGCGAGGTCGCCTCGAAGACCAACGACATCGCCGGCGACGGCACGACCACGGCGACCGTTCTCGCCCAGGCCATCGTCCAGGAAGGCAACAAGGCCGTTGCCGCCGGCATGAACCCGATGGACCTCAAGCGCGGCATCGACCTCGCCGTCGGTGAAGTCGTCACCGCTCTCGGCAAGGCCGCCAAGAAGATCAAGACCTCCGAGGAAGTCGCCCAGGTCGGCACGATCTCGGCCAATGGCGACGAGTCGGTCGGCAAGATGATCGCGGAAGCGATGCAGAAGGTCGGCAACGAAGGCGTCATCACCGTCGAGGAAGCCAAGACCGCCGACACCGAGCTGGAAGTCGTCGAAGGCATGCAGTTCGACCGCGGCTACCTGTCGCCCTACTTCGTCACCAACGCCGACAAGATGGTCGCCGATCTGGAAGACGCCTACATCCTGCTGCACGAGAAGAAGCTCTCCAACCTGCAGGCCATGCTGCCGGTCCTGGAAGCCGTCGTTCAGACCTCGAAGCCGCTGCTCATCATCTCGGAAGACGTCGAAGGCGAGGCTCTGGCCACGCTGGTCGTCAACAAGCTGCGCGGTGGCCTGAAGATCGCCGCCGTCAAGGCGCCGGGCTTCGGTGATCGCCGCAAGGCCATGCTGGAAGACATCGCCATCCTCACCGGTGGCCAGGTCATCTCGGAAGACCTCGGCATCAAGCTCGAGAGTGTCGGCCTCAACATGCTCGGCCGCGCCAAGAAGGTGTCGATCTCCAAGGAGAACACCACCATCGTCGACGGCGCCGGCAAGAAAGAAGAGATCCAGGGCCGCGTCGCCCAGATCAAGCAGCAGATCGAGGAAACCACCTCGGACTACGACAAGGAGAAGCTGCAGGAGCGTCTCGCCAAGCTCGCCGGCGGCGTTGCGGTGATCCGCGTCGGCGGCGCGACCGAGGTCGAGGTCAAGGAAAAGAAGGACCGCGTTGACGACGCGCTGAACGCGACCCGCGCGGCCGTGGAAGAAGGCATCGTCGCCGGCGGCGGCGTCGCCCTGCTGCGCGCCTCGGGCAACCTCAAGGCCACCGGCGTCAACTCCGACCAGGAAGCCGGCATCAACATCGTGCGTCGCGCGCTGCAGGCTCCGGCCCGCCAAATCGCGGCCAACGCCGGTGCGGAAGCCTCGATCGTTGCTGGCAAGATCCTCGAGAACAAGGCCAACACCTACGGCTTCAACGCCCAGACCGGTGAGTATGGCGACATGATCGGCATGGGCATCGTCGACCCGGTCAAGGTCGTGCGCACCGCTCTCCAGGACGCGGCCTCGGTCGCCGGCCTGCTCGTCACCACCGAAGCCATGATCGCCGAGGCTCCGAAGAAGGAAGCCGCCGGCGGTATGCCGGGCGGCATGCCCGGCGGCGGCATGGGCGGCATGGGCGGCATGGATTTCTAAGAAGTTCAGTCCCATAGCGTATACGGAAAGGGCGGCAGAGATGCCGCCCTTTTTGTTTGGCTTGCGGCGGCCAGAGTCCAAAGGCAGGCAAGCTTCGTACAGCTGCGGTTGGCGAAAGCCTGCGCGACAGCCAATCTCCCCCCTTGAGGGGGTAAGGCGCCGACGCCTTCCGCGACGAGAGACGGCGCTGGCGCTCCACGCGCAGCGACCCCCTCTGTCGCCTTCGGCGACATCTCCCCCTCAAGGGGGGAGATCAGCAGCGTGCGCGCTCTGCTTCGTCTTGCCCGAGCGCACCGCCGCCTCGACCAAGGCCACCACTTCGTCAGCCACGACCGCAAGCGCCGAGCGGTCGCGGGTGGCGCGGGCGATCACCATCAGGCCCTCGAGCGAGGATTCGACTAACAGCGCCAGCGCTTGCGCGCGGCGCTCGGCCACCCCTGCCCTGACGAAGGCCTGGTGCAACAGGCCGATCCACTGCTCGAAGGCCGAGCGGCAGATCTCCACGAGGTCGGGCACATCGTTCGGCGCGTCCAGCACCACCGGCGCGACCGGGCAGCCGAGCGAGAATTCGTTCTCTTCCAGCATGCGTGCCACCGACTGGTAGATACGGCGGACGGCGACGGCCGGGTCGCCTTCCGTGGCAAGATCGGCGGCGAGCCGCTCGGTGACCTTTGCCACGCTGTCGCGCGTAACCTCGATGACCAGTTGGTCCTTGCCGCCCGGGAAATGGAAATAGAGCGAGCCGCGAGGAGCGCCGCTGGCGCTCAAAATGTCGTTGAGCGAGGTGCCGTGATAGCCGCGCCGCCTGATGAGCAGCGCCGTCGCCTCGATCATGCGGGTGCGCGTGTCCGTCGCCACATCAACCTCTGGCCATGTCAACTTTTGTCAGGAGTCGCATTATAGGCCTTGCCCATAATATGACAATCGGTCTACATAATATGTAAATCGGTCTACATATTTGAGAGGCAGCAAATGCAGAAATATCGGCTTGAAGGATTCGGCGGGATCGAGAAGCTGGTGGCGCGCGAGGAGGCGATGCTACGGCCCGGCCCGCACCAGATCGTCGTGCGCGTGCGCGCCACCTCGCTCAACCGCCGCGACACGATGATCCTCAACGGCACCTATCCGCTGACGCCCCGCGCTGGCATCGTTCCGCTTAGCGACGGCGCTGGCGAGGTGGCGGCGGTCGGCGACGGCGTCACACGCTTTGCCGTCGGCGACCGCGTCACCGGCAGCTATTTCGCCCGTTGGGTCGACGGCCGCATGCATCCCGGCATCGTCGACCAGCTCGGCTGCACGCTGGACGGCATGCTCTCGGAATATGCCCTGCTCGACGAGCAATGGGCGGTGCGGCTGCCCGACCACCTCTCCTGGCACGAAGCCGCGACCTTCACCTGTGCCGGCCTGACCGCCTGGAGCGCGGTGACGGGCGCCGAGATTCCGAAGCCTGGACAATGGGTTCTGGTCATCGGTTCAGGCGGCGTCGCATTGTTTGCGCTGCAGTTTGCCAAGCTCGCCGGCTGCCGCGTAGCGGCCGTCACCTCACGCGGCGAGAAGGCCGACAGGGTGCGGGCGCTCGGCGCCGACCTCGTCATCGCAGCCACCGAGACGCCGGAATGGGGCATGAAACTGCGCGAGGCGACTGGCGGCATCGATCTCGTCGTCGAGACCGGCGGTCCGGCCACCTTCGCGCAATCGCTGATCGCAAGCACGCTTTACGGCCGCATCGTGCTGCTCACGGTGCAGGACCAGAAGGGCAAATCGGTCGAAATTCCAAGCGCCGTCTATCAGCGCAGCCTCGCCACCATAAGCCGTGTCTTCGTCGGCAGCCGCAACGAGCTGGAGGCGATGCTTGCAGCCGTCGCCACCCATCGGCTGAAGCCGATCATCGACAGGGTTTTCCCCTTCGCCGAGGGGCGCGAAGCCTACCGCCATTTCCAGCAGGGCGACGTCTTCGGCAAGGTTGTCATCGACGGCGTGTGACCAACCAGAGAGGAGAAACGGCAATGACAATTCGCGAATCTTCGGCCGAGTGGCAGGGCACGCTCAAGGAGGGCTCCGGGCGGTTGCGGCTGGGCAGCGGCGTGTTCGAA
>NZ_RZSL01000198.1:0-9749 GCF_003997355.1 Mesorhizobium sp. M1E.F.Ca.ET.041.01.1.1
GATCATGATCGAGGCGGCCGAAGCCGGCTGCGCCATCATCCTGCCCGCCGACGGCGTCGTCGCGAAAGAATTCAAGGCGGGTGCTGCGAGCGAAACCGTCGCTATCGAGGCCGTGCCGGCCGATGGCATGATCCTCGATGTCGGCGCAAAGACCGTCAAGAGCGTCACCGACTGGATCGACCGCGCCGCGACTCTGGTGTGGAACGGCCCGCTCGGCGCCTTCGAGATCGAGCCCTTCGACCATGCCACGGTAGCGGCGGCGAAGCACGCCGCTGCACGCACCAGGGAAGGCAAGCTGGTTTCGGTCGCCGGCGGCGGCGACACGGTGGCGGCGCTCAACCATGCCGGCGTCGCCGACGATTTTACCTATGTCTCTACCGCCGGCGGCGCCTTCCTCGAATGGATGGAAGGCAAGCCGCTGCCCGGCGTCGAGGTGCTGAAGCGCTGAGTCGTTCAAGACTCGGCGAGTGGGCGCAGGAATCTAGGGCACGGGCTCATTAGCACGCAACCAGACGCGGATTGATGCGAGCTTGACGAAGGCCAGGTAGTTGGCCGCGAGTTTGTCGTATCGGGTCGCAACACACCGACATTGCTTGATCTTGTTGAAGAACCGTTCGATCAGGTTGCGCGCGCGATACAGATACGAGCTGAAGCAAATCGGGTCTTTGCGATTGCGTTTCGGCGGAAGGTTCGCCCATGCGCCTTGCTGACGGGCAAGCTCCCTGATCCAGTCCGCGTCGTATCCCCGATCCGTGAGCAGCATCGTTCCTGGAAGCAAGGCGCTGAGAAGGACCGAACACAGCCGATTGTCATGCGCCTCACCCGGCGTGAGGGCGAGGTGGACCGGCAGACCATTGGAGTTAACGACCGCATGAATCTTGCTGGTGAGGCCACCGCGTGAGCGACCCATATCTTGCTGAGTGTTGTCTGCGATACAGGCTCCGTGCTGGTGCACGCGCACGACGGAGGTATCGATCATCTGCACCGCCGCGTCACGACCGGCCGCCAGTGCATCCATGATCCGGTCCCAGACGCCAGCCCGCCGCCACCGAACGAAGCGATTGTAACAAGTCGTGCGGGGACCGTAGTTCTCCGGCAGGTCGCGCCAAGGGGCACCTGAACGCAGGACCCAAAAGATGCCATTGAGCACGCGACGGTCATTTACGCGCCGAACGCCGCGCGTCTTGTTCGGCAGCAACGGTCTGATGGCGGTCCATTCGCAATCGCTGAGTTCGTAGCGCATGATTCGAAGCTCCGGTTTTGGAGCTTGAATCACGTCTCGGGCAGCGCCATCAACCCGCCAAGACTTATAGCCTTGCCGCTAATGCTTTGAATTTACTTCCGCTTTCGGCGGCATAGCGGACTTGGCCGGACTTGCCACTGGCTCGACCCGGTCGCGAATGACCCCTAGCAGACATGACGCGTAGCAGCCTGGCTTCGCTCTGGGACCATTGGTTGCGGCCAGGCGCGGCAGTGCTATCTTGTCATCAACCAGGCTCTGCAAGGGAGCCCCGGTGACCAACTGGGGCACTATCGAGTGGTGGAGAACTCCGTTCAGCGCCGTCTGGCTGCCATCCTTGCAGCCGATGTAGTCGGTTACAGTCGCCTCATGGGCGTGGACGAGGACGGCACTCTGACGGTCGTGAGGAACCTCCGCGCCGAAGTGATCGAAACTAGGATCGCCGAGCACCAAGGTCGGCTGTTTAAGTCTATGGGGGATGGCTTTCTCGCGGAATTCCCCAGCGTCGTGAAGGCCGTGGCCTGCGCAGTTGCATTACAGAAGGATATGGCAGCACGGAACGCAGAGCTGCCAGAGGACCGAGCCATCCAACTCCGCATTGGCGTCAACTTGGGGGATGTGATTGCTGAGGATGGCGATGTTTTCGGTGAAGGCGTGAACGTCGCTGCGCGGATCGAGGGACTTGCCCCGGCGGGCGGCATTGCAGTCACCGGCATGGTTCATGACAACGTAGGAAGTCGCCTTGATCTCTCGTTTGAAGACATGGGTGAGCAGCAACTCAAGAATATCGCCCAGCCGGTCCGGGTCTATCGTCTGGGAGCTCCCTCAGGAACATCGGTGCGACCAACAGCGGTAGAACGAATCAAACCGTCCATAGCAGTACTGCCATTTACCAACATGAGTGGTGATCCCGGGCAACAGTACATTTCCGACGGGATCACCGAGGATATCATTACCGAACTCGCCCGCTTTCACGGCCTGTCCGTAGTAGCTCGCCACGCGTCGTTTCATTTTGCCAACAAAGGAAAAAGTCCTATCGAAGTAGCGCGGGAACTGGGCGTTGCCTATGTAGTTGAGGGTAGTCTACGCAAATTGGGCGGCCGAATACGCATCACAGCCCAACTGGTTGATGCCAGAACCGGCAATCACATCTGGGCCGACCGCTACGATCGCGATGCGCAGGATATCTTCGCTATCCAGGACCTTGTTGTGGCCGCAATCGTAACAATGCTGGAGGGCCGTATGCACGCTGCAGAAGCAGCAAAAGCCCGTGCAAAACCAACTACTAACTGGTCGGCTTATGACTGTCTGTTACAAGGCCGCGATCTATGTGACCATCAGCGTGATGCCGAAGCCGTACCCCTACTTGAGCGCGCAATTGCCGTCGATCCGCATTTTGCACTTGCCCATGCCTGGCTGGCGATAGCTCTTACCATGAGCAATGTCATTCTGCTCGATGACGATCAGATGGCCAAGGCTGAGAGCGCTTCGAAACAAGCGCTGGAACTAGATACCAACGACGCCACGTCTCATTGGGCAAGAGCGCTCTACTACCTTTGGACAGGCGACCATGACCGTTCACGCTTCCATTTTGACAGGGCGCTGACACTCAATCCGGCCGATATACAGATTAAGGGCGACTACGCGAACTGGCAGCGCGCCAGTGGCAGGCCGGCCGATGCGTTGGCCACAATCGATGCCGCCATAGGCTTGGGTCCCTTCGTGCCCGATTGGTTTGCAGCGGTTCGCGGCCTGACGCTCTTTGACCTCGGTCGATATGCTGACGCAGTCGAAGCGCTCGAGAGTGTCCCTGTACAACGCTCCAGTGGCTTATTGTACCTAGCCGCTGCGCGCGCGCAATTAGGCGACTTAACTGGTGCACGTGAGGTGATCGCCGAGGTGAAGCTGGTGAAACCGGATTTATCGCTTCGGAATGTGATCCAGGTACTGCACTACGCACGCCCTGAAGCTCAGCAACACTTGATTGATGCCCTGCGGAAGGCGGGGCTGCCGGAGCAGTATGTGCGCCCCTTACGAGCAAGTTGAGTTAACTTCTGCTTGTGGCCCATTGCTTCTTTCAGCTGCGCTGCAAACGTTGGTCGCTTTCGGTGCATAGCGGACGCCGGCACGTCGTCCGCCCGGCTGATTTATGGGTTCACGGCCTAGTTTCCTCGACACAGGGACACTGAAAGATTGCCGTTTGTCGGTGGGCAAGATTTTCACCGTTCATTTCCGTGAAATCAGCGCAAACGCTGGGGATTGGCTGAAGCCCCCGCAGCCTCGTCATCCCAGGGCGAAGCAGCCGCGAAGCGGCGTCGCGGAGACCATGGGATCCATGCCGAGACCTTGATCGAAGGCTACAGCGGAGCAGAATTCTGCACCGCAGCAGCGCTCCAAAGTCACGGCATGGATCCTCGGGTCTGCGCTGCGTCGCTGCGCTCCTTGCTCCGCCCGTGGATGACGACGGAGGACTTTTCAGCCAATCACCAAGGCATGCCGCATGCTAACGCGGACATAGCCGACCGATCAAATTTCCCGTGCTCGAGAACTAAGACTTTCAATCGATTCGAGCTTTCCGGTGTCATTCCTTTGGCGGTAGTGTTCTGCTAGGCGCGGAATACAACCGTCAAGGAGAGCACCATGAGCGAACGTCTCGAAGACATTGCCGCCGCGATCGTAGCCGATGGCAAGGGCCTTTTGGCCGCCGATGAGAGCTCCGGCACCATCAAGAAGCGCTTCGACGTCATCGGCGTGGAATCGACAGCTGACAGCCGGCGCGATTACCGCGAGATGATGTTCCGCGCCAAGGAGGCGATGACCAAGTACATTTCCGGTGTCATCCTCTATGACGAGACCATCCGCCAGAAGGCAGCCGACGGCACGCCGCTGGTCGACATCATCAAAGCCTCGGGCGCCATTCCGGGCATCAAGGTCGATCTCGGCGCCAAGCCTCTCGCCGGCTTTCCCGGCGACACCGTCACCGAGGGCCTCGACGGCCTGCGCGAGCGGCTGGCGGACTATTACAAGCTCGGCGCCCGTTTCGCCAAATGGCGCGCGGTGATCGACATCGATACCGCCAAGGGCGTGCCTTCGATGACGTCGATCGGTTCGAACGCGCATGCTTTAGCCCGCTATGCAGCGCTCTGCCAGGAGGCCGGCATCGTGCCGATCGTCGAGCCGGAAGTCCTGATGGACGGCGCCCACGACATCGAAACCTGCTACAAGATCAGCAAGTCGACGCTGCTGAAGCTCTATAGCGAGCTTTATGCGGCGCGCGTCGTGCTGGAAGGCACCATCCTCAAGCCGAACATGGTCCTCTCCGGCAAGAAATCAGGCAAGACCGACAGCCCTGAAGAGGCAGCCGAGAAGACGATTAAATTGTTCCGCGAGACCGTGCCGGCGGCCGTGCCCGGCATCGCCTTCCTGTCCGGTGGCCAGGACGACGAAGAGGCGACGGCCAACCTCAACGCCATCAACGCCATCGGCCCGCACCCGTGGAAGCTCTCCTTCTCCTACGGCCGGGCCTTGCAGGCGGCCGCGCAGAAGGCCTGGAGCGGCAAGGCGTCGAATGTCGCCGCCGGCCAGGCAGCCTTCATCCACCGCGCCCACATGAACCATCTGGCGGCGCTCGGCAAATGGAAGCCGGCGCTGGAAAAGGCCGCCTGACACGGTTTCTTCAGTAGCGACGAAAGCCCGGGCCCCCAGCCCGGGTTTTGTTTTTCGCGGCCGCCATCCCCACTTTGAGGCTGCGTCGGAAAACGCGCCGGCCATGTCGGATCGCGCCGATGTCGAACGTCCTTGGCAGGAGAGGACAGGAGATAGTCATGCATCGCAATGCCGTCGTTTCGCGGGAGGACTGGTTCGAGGCGCACAGAAAGCACCTCGAGCGCGAGAAGGAGCTGACACGGTTTCGCGACCGCATCGCCGCCGAGCGGCGGCAACTGCCCTGGCTCAAGCTGCGCAAGGACTATGTCTTCGAAAGCGAGCAGGGACCGAAACGATTTGGAGAACTGTTCGCCGGCAAGAGCCAGCTGATCGTCTACCATTTCATGATGACGCCGGGGTCCGATCATCGCTGCGAGGGCTGCTCGTTCCTGGCCGACCACATCGACGGCGCCGACCAGCATCTCAGGCACCACGACGTGTCGCTGGTCGTCGTTTCGCGGGCGCCGCTGGCCGAGCTCCTGCCCTACAAGCAGCGCATGGGCTGGAAATTCGACTGGGTGTCGTCCTATGCGTCGGACTTCAACTTCGACCTGCAGGTCTCCTTCACCGACAGGCAGATCGCGGCGGGCGAGACGATCTACAATTTCGAGAAACGCCCGCTGCGATCGAAGGACCTTCCCGGCACCAGCGTCTTCTATCGCGACGAAAACGGCGACATCTTTCTCACCTTCATGTCGCGCGCCCGCGGCGGCGATGCGCTGATCGGCGCCTACCACTATCTCGACATGACGCCGAAGGGCCGCGACGAGGCCGGCCCTTATCACGGCCTTATGGACTGGGTGCGGCTGCACGACGAATATCAGGACAGGATCAAGGATCGGCCGGACTGCTGCGAGTGACCGGCTCGTTCAACTCGGCCGAAACATGCGCCAGAGCAATTCCAGGAAAAGTGTGAAACGGTTGCGCTCGGCGCCCTCGCCGCAGCCTTCCGTCCGGGCTTGCGTCAAAATAAAGAGATAGAGCGGTTTGCCGTTCCATGAAACGGCGAACCGCTCTATGGCTTTCCGCCATTCAATGGATTTGCCATGCAGCGACTGCTAGCTCTCCTCACCTGGCTCGCCTTCCCGGTCTATGTCTGGCAGGGCCTTGGCGTGCGCCGCCGCACCAGCCGCATGCTGCCGGCGCGCGGCCCGGTCCTGCACGAGATCGCCGGCAAGGCGCCGGCAATCGCATTGCTGGTCCTGGGCGATTCTTCGGCGGCATCCGTGGGCATCGAGCAATCGGAATACGGGCTCGCCGCGCAGCTTGCCGGCCTGATTGCGGAGCGCACCGGCCATGCCGTGCGCTGGCGCACCGCCGGCTTCAACTCGGCGACGTCGGGGCAGATCCGGGATTATGTCCTGCCCAACCTGTCGGCGGATCCCTGGACGCATATCGTGCTTGCCGTCGGCACCAACGACACCAAGAACTTCCATTCCGTGCCGCGCTTCAAGAAGGAGTTCGGCGGCCTGCTTTACGCGTTGCGCGCCAAATGGCCGGAAGCGCGTGTGGTCTGGTCGCCGGTGCTCGAATTCACCCGTGCCCCGGCAATGCCGCCGCTGCTCGGCAAGATCCTCGAAATCCGCGCTATCGCGATGAACCGGATGGGCATGCGCCTCTGCAACGAGCGCGGCGCCGTCCCCGCCGCGCGCCTGCCGATCACCAATCCCGAGGCCGGCTTTGCGTCCGATGGCTTCCATGCCTCGGAAGCGGGCTATCGCGCCTGGGCGGAGCATCTGGCGGATTTGGTGCTCGACGACCAGAACCTCAGTCCGGTTTGAGGATCCTCAGGCCCAGTGGCCCAGCACAGCGGCAAGCGAGATCGCGGCCATGGCAAGCAGCGCCAGCTTCCAGAAGTCGCCCCGACGCTTCAGCCCGGGCCAGCCCAGCGGCTTGATGATCTGGATGAGCATGATGCCGATGATGACAAGGGCGAGAAGTTTCGTCATGCCGCCTTTGACCAGCATCGCTGCCGGCTGTCAAAGCCGTTCTTGGCGCTTCCGGCGGCCGCATCGCTCCTGACAAGCAGGCCGTTTTGCGGGGCTTCGCCAACCTTTCTGGTGCCTGCTTCCGCAACCTGCCAGGCTCCTGACAGACTGCTGTCAGCAGGGGTGTGAGATACTCCTCCCATCAAAAGAGAGGAGTCTGGTCATGAACGGTTTTACCATCCTGCGTAGCGTACAGAACTATGTCGGCAAGATCCGCACCGTGCGGGATGAGATTCGCACGCAGCGTTTCCTGAACACTTTGCCGGCGGACATCCGTAAGGACATCGGCTGGCCGGACCTCTATGACGGCCGCGTGCGTAAGAACTGAAATTTTTGAGCGCACGACTTGGATAACGACCGTGCCGCGCCCAGATGTAATGTCTGTTGAAACGCTGGGTTTCAGGAAAGAAGCCGTTGTTCCGTGGCGGATTCCTGTCAGCCTCCTGACAGTATGTTGTCAGGAGGCCTGCGTTATTGAAGCAGCCTCGAACCTGCGGGAACCGGTTTGGGGACCGCGGCATGCATAGAACCGAGATCAAGGGGTCACACGATGCGCCGCGCCGACAGGCTTTTCCAGATCGTGCAGCATTTGCGTGGCGGCCGATTGGTCACCGCGCAGAAGCTCGGCACATGGCTCGAGGTTTCCGAGCGGACCATCTACCGCGACATAGCCGACTTGCAATCGACCGGCGTGCCGATCGACGGCGAGGCGGGTGTCGGCTACATGATGAGGGAGGGTTTCGACCTTCCGCCGCTGATGTTCACGCGTGACGAGATCGTGGCGCTGGTCGCCGGCGCCCGCATGGTGCGCGCTTTCGGCGGCGCTGCTATGGCAAGGGCCGCCGACGAAGCGCTGGTCAAGATCGGCGCCGTGCTGCCCGATACGGAAAAGGACCGCATAGCACGCACCGAGATCCACACGCCGATGTGGGTGGTGAGCGACGCGGCGCGGGAAGCGATCGACCTGATCGAACGCGCCATCGAGAAGCGGCAGGTTCTGACCATCGACTATTCGGATGAGGCCGGCCGCGGCACCGCGCGCGACATCCGGCCCCTGGGCCTGTGGTTCTGGGGCAAGGTCTGGACTCTGGTCGCCTGGTGCGAGATGCGCGACGATTTTCGCGCCTTCCGCATCGACCGCATCGCCTCGGTTGTCATCGCCGGTCGCATCTACAAGCCGGAGCGCGGCAAGCAGCTCGCCGACTTCTACCGCGCCGTGGAGCGCAGCGAGGACTACGGCATGGCGCCCGACCGCGCGGCACGGACGTGAGCTTTCACCTTCTCCCCTTGTGGGAGAAGGTGGATCGGCGCTTTAGCGCCGAGACGGATGAGGGGTGTTCCAGCGGAGTGAGACGCCGGTGTTCCCTGGAACACCCCTCATCCGTCGCCTTCGGCGACACCTTCTCCCACAAGGGGAGAAGGTAAGGCAGCGCCCTTACTCCTCTTCCTCGTCTTCTTTCTTGTCCTTCGACTTCAGCGCCGAAAGCTTGGCGAACACGGCATTGGCATCCAGTTCCTGGTCCTCGTCCTTCGGCTTTTCCGGGGCCGGCACCAGCCGCTCGGTCAGCGCCGCCGGCAGCAACGTATCGCCGGCAACCGGCTGCGCCTGCTCGCGGCCGCGAGAGGCGCGGTTGACTTCGAGGTCGAGGTCGATCTGCGAGGTCAGGCCAAGGGTCACCGGATCCATCGGCTGCAGATTGGCCGAGTTCCAGTGCTTGCGCTCGCGGATCTGCTCGATCGTCGATTTGGTGGTGCCCACGAGACGGGCAATCTGCGCGTCCTTGAGCTCGGGATGGTTGCGCACCAGCCACAGGATTGCGTTCGGACGGTCCTGCCGCTTCGACAGCGGCGTGTAGCGGGGACCCTTGCGCTTCGTTTCCGGCACCCGCACCTTGGGGTCGGACAGCTTCAGCCGGTGGTTCGGGTCCTTCTCGCCGCGCGCGATCTCGTCGCGGGTGAGCTGACCGGTCATGATCGGGTCCATGCCCTTGATCCCCTGCGCCGACTCGCCGTCGGCGATCGCCTTGACCTCCAGCGGATGCAGCCCGCAGAACTGCGCGATCTGCTCGAAGGAGAGCGCGGTGTTGTCGACCAGCCAGACGGCGGTCGCCTTGGGCATCAGCAGCGTATTGGCCATGTTAAAAATCCTTCTCGTTCGCCCGCGTTCCCGCGCGGGCGGTGGTTTTAGAGCCACCAAAATGGGAAATTCGCGGCCTGTATAAACGCTCCGTCACGATTTCGCAATGTTTTTGGGGAGGAGCGGCCTAGCGCATGACCCCGAAAATCGGAATCGATTTTCGGAAAGGATCATGCGCAAGATCAAAAGTGCTACAGCGTCCTATGCGCGTCCCACAGCGCGTCGCTCGAATTCGTTTCGAGCGGCGCGCTGTGGGCTCCAAAAGACAAAACCCGCTGGACGAGGTCCAGCGGGTTCGGAACCGGAGACGAGCAAGCGTCTGCGACGGCTCTGGCTTCGAGGTCGCAGCCCGGCTTGCACCGGGTCGCGCTTGAAATCAAAGAGCCTGGCGGGCGATACGCTCGATGTCGGCGCGGTTGATGCCGAGGTCGTTCAACTGGCGGGCGTTCAGCTTGTTCAGCTCACGCACGGTTTCGTTGTACAGGCGCCAGTTGCGGAAAGCGCGGATCGGGTTCATTTCAGTCCTCCATTCGTGGGGTCAGTTGTTTCGATGCCGCGTAAATAGGCACCGCTGCCCAGAAATTGAACGGACGCTTTTGCATGGCGGCAATGCATTTGTTGCAATGCAGCATTAGTAAAGGGAGTAGGGGAGTAGGGCAGTAAGGGAGTAGGATAGTGG
>NZ_RZSL01000199.1:0-9689 GCF_003997355.1 Mesorhizobium sp. M1E.F.Ca.ET.041.01.1.1
GCTTGGCTCCAGCACGTCGCCGCGCACGCCAGTCACCGTCTTGCCGATCAACGTGATCTCGTTGACCCGGTGGCGGAACTTGAACTGGACGAGCCCGCGCTTTTGCGCCTCGCGCACGCGCAGGACGAAGGGTTCGATCACGCCGGGCCCGGTGCCCCAGGTGACGTGGAAGCGCGGCACCGAATTGCCGTGGCCGCTTGCATTGCCGCCGCCGCGCTCGGCCCAGCCGACGACCGGGAAGAATTTCAAGCCTCTTTCGATCAGCCATGAGCGCTTCTCTCCGGCGGCGAAGCCGACATAGGCCTCGGCCCATCTACGCGGCCAGAAATCTTCCGGACGGTCGAATGCGGCGGTGCCCATCCAGTCCTCGAGCGCGAGGTCGTGGGAATCGCGGATGCGCATGCGGCGCTGTTCGGGCGAATCGACCAGGAAAAGCCCGCCGAACGACCAGAAGGCCTGGCCGCCCAGCGATTGCTCCGGTTCCTGATCGATGATGATGATCTTCTTGCCGGCCTCCGCCAGCTCGGCCGCGGCGACGAGGCCGGCCAGCCCCGCGCCGACAATGATCACGTCCGCGTCGTCAGCCATCTTCTTTCTCCCCCCAAGCGTCCTTTTGGCGACCTGTCAGACGGGTTCCCAGCCGTCCTTGTCGCCGGCGCGGAAGATGGCGTCGATGACCTTCTGGTTGAGCACCGATTCCTCCAGCGTGAAGACGCGGTCCTTGCCGCCTTGGGCGGCGCGCACGAAAGCCTCGCATTCCAGCCGATATTGCTGGGTGCCCGGGAAGCGGAACACCTGCGCCTCGGTGTGGTTCTGGTTGTGCAGTTCGATGCGGTGGTGGTCGTAGAGCCCGGCATTGAAGGGTGAGAACACCTGGATGAAACCCTTCTCGCCGTGGAAGATCATCACCTGGCGCGCAGCCATCTGCGTCGAGAGGTAGAAGGACAATTCGAAGTCGCCGAAATCGGCGCGGATCGAGGAATAGATGTCGGTGCCGAAGGTCTTGTCGCGCTCGATACTGGCCTGGACGCGGACCGGCTCCTTGCCGGTCGAGAACCGCGTCGACACCGTCGGATAGACGCCGATATCGGGCAGCGCGCCGCCGCCGAGGTCGAGCTGGTTGCGCATGTTCTTGGGGTCGACATTGTAATAGGAAAACGCGCCCTGCACATGGCGCAGCCGGCCGATGGCGCCGTCGGCGATGAGGTCGCGTACCTTGATCCATTGCGGGTGGTAGACGACCATGAAGGCCTCGCAGACCAGCACCTTCTTTTCGTCGCGCAGCTTGATCAGCGGCGGGATGTCCTTGGCGTCGAGCGCCAGCGGCTTCTCGACCAGCACATGTTTTCCCGCCCCGATCGCCTTCGCCGTCCATTCGACATGCTGCGAGGTCGGCAGCGGGATGTAGACGCCGTCGACGTCCTTGGAGGCGAGCAGCTCCTCATAGGAGCCGAATGCATGGCGGGCGCCGAAGCGGTCGGCAAGCGCGCGGGCCTTCGACAGATCGCGGCTGGCGATGGCTGAGAGCACGCCGTTTTCCGAATCCACGATCGCCGGCAAAAGCTGCTCGCGGCCGATCTTGGCCGTCGACAGAACACCCCATCGGAACATCGTGCTTCTCCATGTCGATTTACAGGCGACGAGGTTTGCCCGAAATTGGCGGAAAAGCCAATGCGGTGCGCCAGTTCCTCGCCCCACGAAGTGGGGAGAGGTGGCCCGGCGAAGCCGGGACGGAGAGGGGACTTCGTAAAGAGCCGGCCCCGGAGTCGAAGGTGCCTGATAGCCGCCAACTTCTCAGACGGCTTTGCAGTCGCGGAGGGCGTCCCCCGCTCCGTCTCGGGCTTCGCCCGAGCCACCTCTCCCCCGCCTTCGCGGGGGCGAGGAAAAGGGTCGCGCCTAGCCTCGTCTGCCCATCAGCGTCATGTTGAAGTCGACGACGTTGGAATAGAGCGGCGTGCCGACATCCATGCCGTAGCGCGACCTGAGCACCTTGCCGGTGACATGGAACTTGATCGTGCCGGACTTCAATCCGTCGAGCTCGGCCGTGAACTTTTCCGAAAACGTCTTGCCGCGCGCCGTCAAGCGGCCGGTGACAAGGGCCGTCGTGTCGCCGGTGCGTGTCACGTTTGTCGAGCGGAACTGGATCTCCGGGTTGTTGGCGCTGTCGAACACCGCGTCGGAGCGCAGGAAGGCATCGATGCGGCCTTGGCCGGTGCCGACGCTTTCCGGATAGATGGTGAGGTCGACCTTCGAGCGTCCGACATCGCTGTTGTCGATGCGGATCGTACCCTTGAAGCGGCCGAAGGCGCCGTCGAAGCCGCCGCCGCCGGCCTTGCCGATGGTGAAGTGGATGCTGGAGCCCGAGGGGCTGATCGTGTAGCTGCCGGCGGCGTCGCTGAGAGCGACGGCCGCGTAGACAGGCATGGCAAGGCAAGCGGCAAAGGCCGCCAATCCGAGGATGCGCGCGGTCATGGGTTCGTTCCTTTCGGAGATACGCATTTTTGCGTTCTTGCCCCATCAACGTATGACTGGCCCGCTCTATTCCCCGCCTGACGAAGGCGTGATTATGCGCCTCACCACAGTATCGCGCAGCAGGAAATGGTGGCGCAGCGCCGCCGCTATATGCAGCGCGACCAGCGCGGTGCCGGCATAGGCGAGATACCGGTGCGTGGCGGACCAGAAGCTTTCGGCGGCGTCGGATTCGGTGAGCGGCAGGTTGGGCATTACGAACTGGTTGAACGGCATGGTCGGGATTTCCAGCGTCGAGACCGAAACCAGCGCCCAGCCGGAGAGGGGCAGCGCGATCTGGAAGACATAGAGCGCGAAATGAGCGAGCGGCGCCGCCTTGCGCTCTAGTGTCCCGACCGAAACCGGCAAGGCCGGCGCCGCGTTGCCGAGCCGCCAGGCGATGCGCAGGATGATCAGCCCAAGCAGCAGGAAGCCGAAGGATTTGTGCAACTGGATCAGCTCGAAGGACGTCCGTTGGCTTTCGATCCGCACCATGACGAAGCCGAGCACGAACTGGCCGATGAAGATCGCGCCGATCAGCCAGTGGAGGATGATCATCGCCCAGCCATAACGGGTCGTGGTGTTGGTGATGGATGACTGCATGGTGTGCAAACGCCTTCGCTTCCGGCTTTCTTCCACCCTCCCCCTTGTGGGGAGGGTTGGCGCGAAGCGACGGGGTAGCGCCCTACGAGAACCCCACCCCGATCCGCTATGCGGATCGACCCTCCCCACAAGGGGGAGGGTAGGCTAACCGCTGACCCTGAAGAAGTCGACGAAGGCCCTCAGCGCCGGCCGCATCTGGCGGCGGCTCGGATAATAGACGAAAAAGCCGTCGAAGGACGGGCACCAATCTTCCAGCACGCGGATCAGCCTGCCGTCGGCGAGCGGCGCCCGCACATAGGGCTCGAAGACGAAGGCGAGCCCGGCGCCGTCGACCGCCGCCTGGGCGATCAGATGGTCCTCGTCGAGGATCAGCGGCCCTTGCGCGGCAATTTCGATCTCTTCGCCGTCCTTCTCGAACTCCCAGCGGTAGAGGATGCCGCTGGAAAAACGGAAGCGGATACAGCGGTGATCGGCCAGATCGCGCGGATGGCGAGGTTTCGGCCTCGCCTCGAAATAGGACGGCGCGCCGACCACGGCGCCGCGAAGGTCGGGCCCGATGCGCACCGCGATCATGTCGCGCTGCAGGCTTTCGCCGAGGCGCACGCCGGCGTCGAACCCGCCTTCGACCACGTCGGTGAAGCGATCCTCGATGACAATCTCCAGCACGATCTCGGGATAGGCGGCAGTGAAGGCGCCGAGCCTTGGCGTCAGCACCAGATGCGCGGCGGTGCGCGGCACGCTGAGCCTGAGATTCCCGGCTGGTCGGTCGCGCGCCTCGACCGCTGTTTCCAGCGCCAGGTCGATCTCGGACAGCGCCGGCCGCAGCCGCTCCAAAAGCTGCGCGCCTTCCTCGGTCGGGGAGACGCTGCGCGTGCTGCGCGCCAAGAGCCGCACGCCGAGCCGCGCCTCGAGGCTCGACACCGCGTGGCTCACCGCCGACGGTGCGATGCCGAGCTCGCGCGCGGCGCCGCGGAAGCTGGCGCATTGGGCGACGGCCGCGAGCACCGCGAGCTGGGAAAGGTTCGTTCGATTCATTGATCTATCTTATAGAACAAGCCGTGCAAAAGAGACAGAATTATCGAACGCATTGCGAGGCGCTATCTCTCCCTCATCGCAACAAGGAGATGCGCCATGCAAACCCGCAAGCTTGGAACTGAACTCGAAGTCTTCCCCGTCGGCCTCGGCTGCATGGGCATGAGCTTCGGCTATGGCGGCCAGCCGGAGGCGGAAGCGATCGCCACGCTGCGCCGCGCCGTCGAGATCGGCGTCACCTTCTTCGACACGGCCGAGGTCTACGGCCC
This sequence comes from Mesorhizobium sp. M1E.F.Ca.ET.041.01.1.1, assembly GCF_003997355.1. Lineage (NCBI taxonomy): Bacteria > Pseudomonadati > Pseudomonadota > Alphaproteobacteria > Hyphomicrobiales > Phyllobacteriaceae > Mesorhizobium > Mesorhizobium sp. M1E.F.Ca.ET.041.01.1.1. The sequence continues at coordinate 4,413 of NZ_RZSL01000199.1, forward strand.
TTATGAGAACGAGATTCTGCTCGGCAAGGCGCTGAAGCCGGTGCGTGACAAGGTGACCATCGCCACCAAATTCGGCTTCAAGATTCTCGATGAGGGCACGGGCACCGACCGCATGGCCGGTGTCGACAGCCGCCCCGAGCACGTCAAGGCGGTGGCCGAAGCCTCGCTAAAGCGGCTCGGCACCGATGTCATCGACCTCTATTACCAGCACCGCGTCGATCCGAAAGTGCCGATCGAGGACACGGTCGGCGCCATGGCCGAATTGGTGCGCGAGGGCAAGGTACGCGCGCTCGGCCTGTCGGAGGCAAGTGCGGCGACCATCCGCCGGGCCCATGCCGTGCACCCGATCGCAGCCGTGCAGAGCGAATATTCGCTGTGGAGCCGCGATCCCGAGGACGAGGTCTTCGCTGTCTGCCGGGAGCTCGGCATCGGCTTCGTGCCCTACAGCCCGCTCGGACGCGGCCTGCTCACCGGCACGCTCAGCAAGCCGGATGCGCTCGGCGCCGGCGACTGGCGCCTCGGCCTGCCGCGCTTCCAGGCCGAGGCCATGGAAGCCAACAACGCCGTCATCGCGGTGTTGGAAAACATGGCGGCGGAAAAGGGCGTGACGTCGGCGCAACTGGCGGTCGCCTGGGTGCTGCACCAGGGCGATTTCATCGTGCCGATCCCCGGCGCGCGAAAGCTCCGCCATCTGGAGCAGAACACGGCGGCGGCGGGGATCGCGCTGAGCGCGGCCGAGGTCGCGGCGATCGGCGATGCGCTGTCGCCCGACAAGGTGGTCGGCAAGCGCTACACGGAAGAGCTGCTGGCGCTGGTGAATGGGTGAAACCGGATCACTGGGCAATCGAGAGGGGCGCTTCGGCGGCCCCTCTTTGCACTTGCGACGCAAATGTTTGAAACGTTGGCGCGAGGCACGCCCCTCTGGCCTGCCGGCCATCTCCCCCGCAAGGGGTGAGATCAGATGTCGCCCTTGCCTTCGCTAATCGCCAACGTTGCAAAAGAGCGCCGCCGACGAAGCTGCCAATCTCCCCCCTTGCGGGGGAGATGCCCGGCAAGGCAGAGGGGGGTGCTGTCCCGCAGACATTAGGCTCCTTATCCGCTTGGCGATGCGGATTCAGCCCTACCACGGCACCACACTAATCTCAGACCAAGTCTCCCTCGCCCGCCTGCCCTTCGCATCATGTGTCTGCTGGTTGTCCATCACTCGGTTCGGCGCGATGCGGAACGAAAAAAGGTCGTCGAGTCCGAAAGGCGCCACCAGATCGAGCCGCCCTTCGGTATCGAACCGCACCCCCCACCGCATGCGTCTTCGACGCGAAATAGCTGATCGATTCACTCGCACTCGTATAGCGCGGGCACTCCTGCCCGAATTTCTTCGGATACCACAGATGCACCCGCGCCTGGTTGCGCACCTCGACCGGCAGCGTCAGGCCCTCGAAATGCTTCGCCGCCCGGCGGATCACCGCATCCTCGGCCTCGTAGGAGAGGTCGGCGTCGTCGAAATAGAACAGGTCGACGTCCTTGATGCCGTAGCCCGGCGGCTTGCCGGTCAGATGATTCCAGACGCTGTTGTAGAGCGCGCCGGAGACCACCAGCCAGTCGGGCAGCGCAAGCTCATGCACCCGCGCCAGCGTTTCGGCCAGCAGCGGATCGGCGGCGATGATGCCGAGAAAGGCCGCGCGCTGCTCTTCGAAGGGCAGACCGGAATAGCGGAGATGGCGCATCGCCCTTTGAAGGGCGATTCGCCACCCGCCGGCAATCCTTTACGTTCTAAGCACGCCGCCCGTCTGCTTGTTGACGTTGTCGACGATGCGTTTTGCCAGCGCGTCGAAATCCTCGTCGGTCAGCGTCTTCTCGACAGGCTGGATCGAGACTTCGATGGCGATCGACTTCTTTGCCGCACCCAGCGCAGCGCCCTCGAAGACGTCGAACACCGAGACGCCGGTGACCAGCTTCTTGTCGGCGGCCAAAGCTGCCCGCACCAGCGTGCCGGCCTCGACCGACCTGTCGACGACGAAGGCGAAGTCGCGCTTCACCGCCTGGAACGGCGACAGCTCCAGCCTTGGCTTGGTGCGTGTCGGCTTTGCCTTCGGCTCCGGCACGGCGTCGACATAGATCTCGAAGCCGCAGATCGGCCCCGACGCGTCGAGCGCGTCCAGCGTCCTCGGATGAAACTCGCCGAAAGTGCCGAGCACGGTCTTCGGCCCGAGCTTGATCGTGCCGGAACGTCCCGGATGGTACCAGGCAGGTCCGCCGGGCTCGAGCTGCAGCCGGTCAACCGGCGCGCCGCAGGCTTCAAGCGCCGCGATCGCATCGGCCTTGGCGTCGAACACGCCGACAGGTCCGGAATTGCCGGCCCAGCTGCGGCCCGAACCGTCGAGCTTGGCGGTGCCGCGCCGCACGCCGGCGGCGACGCGCCGCTGCTGGTCGGCCCCGTCGCCCTCATAGGTGCCGGAGACCTCGAACAGCGCCACGTCGCCGATGCCGCGATCGGCGTTGCGCTGCGCGGCGGCGATCAGCCCGGGCAGCAGCGAGGGCCGCATGTCGGACATGTCGGCGGCGATCGGATTGGCGAGCTTCAGCGCGGTCTGGCCGCCGCCGAACAGCTCGGCGTGTTTGGCCGGGATGAACGACCAGGTGACGGCCTCCATCATGCCGCGCACGGCCAGCGCGCGCTTGGCGGCACGGGTGCGCACCTGCAGCGTGGTCAGGATCTTGCCGTTGACGGCGTCATGCGAGGTCAGCGGCTGGGCCAGGATGTTGTCGACGCCATGGATGCGCATCACCTCCTCGACCAGATCGGCCTTGCCGTCGATATCCGGCCGCCACGACGGCACCTTCACCTTGACGACATCGCCCGAGCCCTGCGGCTCGAAGCCGAGCCGGGTGAGGATGCCGAGCGCTTCTTCTTTCGGCACCTCGATACCGGTCAGCCGCTTCACTTCCGAGATCGGGAGAGACACGATCATCGGCTTGTAACCAGCATAGCCGGCAACCTCGATCTCGCTCGGCGTGCCGCCGCAGAAGTCGAGAACCAGCTTGGTCGCCAGCTCGATGCCCGGCACCATGAATTCGGGGTCGACGCCGCGCTCGAAGCGGTAGCGCGCATCGCTGATGATACCGAGCGTGCGGCCGGTGCGGGCGGTGGTGATCGGATCCCAAAGCGCCGATTCGATCAGCACGTCGGTGGTGTTCTCGTCGCAGCCCGAATGCTCGCCGCCCATGATGCCGGCGATCGATTCGACGCCGTCGTCGTCGGCGATCACGCACATCTCGGGCGTCAGCGTGTATTCGCGTCCGTCAAGCGCCAGCACCGTCTCGCCGTCCTTGGCGCGGCGCACCACGAGGTTGCCGGCGACCTTCGCGGCATCGAACACATGCAGCGGCCGGCCTCGGTCGAAGGTGACGTAGTTGGTTATGTCGACCAGCGCGCTGATCGGCCGGAGTCCGATGGCGATCAGCCGCTGCTGCAGCCATTTCGGTGACGGGCCGTTCTTCACGCCTTTGACCAGCGCCAGCGCGAAACCGGGGCAGAGGTCGGGCGCCTCGATCGTGACCTTGACCGGGCACAGACCTTCGCCGGCATGCGGCATGATCGCGCCGCCGGTGAGCCGGCCGAGGCCGCTCGCCGCGAGGTCGCGCGCGATGCCGTAGACGCTGGTCGCGTCCGGCCGGTTCGGCGTCAGGTTGATCTCGATCACGGGATCGTCGAGATGCGCGTAGGCCGCGAAGCTGGTGCCGACCGGCGCATCCTCGGGCAGGTCGATGATGCCGGTATGCTCGTCCGAAAGCTGCAGCTCGCGCTCGGAGCACATCATGCCGTGGCTCTCGACGCCGCGGATCTTGCCGACCGAGAGCGTCACGTCGATGCCGGGAATATAGGTGCCGGGCGCCGCGAAGGCCCCGATCAGGCCCGCGCGGGCGTTCGGCGCGCCGCATACGACTTGAACAGGCGGTTTGCCGTCGCCGGTGTCGACGGTCAGCACGCGCAGGCGATCGGCGTCGGGGTGCTGAACCGCGGTCAACACCCTGGCGATGACGAAGGGCTTCAGGCCCGCCTTGTCGTCGACATGCTCGACTTCGAGGCCGATCGCGGTCAGCCGCGCGACGATCTCGGCAAGCGAGGCGTCGGTCTCGAGATGGTCCTTGAGCCAGGAGAGGGTGAATTTCATGACTGTGTTCCGTCGGGTCTTTGTTCTTCGGGCCTGGGCACGCTGGTCTTCAGATGTCTCGGCAAATCGTCCGGCATGTGCAGGAAGGGCAGTTGCTCGCGCACATGGGCATGCAGCGTCGGCCTGAAATAGGCCGGCATGTCCATGGCGCCGAGCATGAAATAGATCCGGTTGTCGAGCCGCTGGTCGACATAGGCGATCGGTGAGCCGCAGGTGCCGCAGAACGAGCGCTCCACCGGGCCGTTGCGGTAGCTTTTCAGCGCCTTGCCGTCGAGCGCGACCTGATCGGTCATGAAGCCGACGAAAGCCGACACCGGCGCGCCGCTGGCGCGGCGGCAATCGCTGCAATGGCAATAGCTGATGTGGTGCGGCTCGGCTGACGCCTCGAACCGCACCGCGCCGCAGCGGCAGCCGCCGGTGTGCGGGGCCGTCATGTGGAGAGTCCCCCGAACAGCGTCGGCAGGTCGAGCGGCCTGAAGCCGTAATGCGTGAGCCAGCGCACGTCGGCGTCGAAGAAGGCGCGCAGGTCCGGCATGCCGTATTTCAGCATGGCGATGCGGTCGATGCCCATGCCCCAGGCGAAGCCCTGGTATTCGTCGGGGTCGAGCCCGCCGGAACGCAGCACGTTGGGGTGCACCATGCCGCAGCCCAGGATCTCCATCCAGTCGGAGCCTTCGCCGAAGCGCACTTCGCCGGGCCGCGAGCGGTCGCACTGGATGTCGACCTCGAGGCTGGGTTCGGTGAACGGGAAGAAGGATGGCCGGAAGCGCATTTTCACGCTCGGCACCTCGAAGAAGGCCTTGCAGAACTCCTCCAGCACCCACTTCATGTTGGCGATGTTGGCGGTCTTGTCGATCACCAGCCCCTCGACCTGATGGAACATCGGCGAGTGCGTGGCGTCCGAATCCTGCCGGTAGGTCTTGCCGGGGATGACGATGCGGATCGGCGGCTTCTGCCGCTCCATGGTGCGGATCTGCACCGGCGAGGTGTGCGTGCGCAAAAGCTTGCGTTCGCCCTTCTCGTCCGGCTGGAAGAAGAAGGTGTCGTGCATCTCGCGCGCCGGATGGCCTTCCGGGAAATTCAGCGCGGTGAAGTTGTAGTGGTC
>NZ_RZSL01000019.1:0-27144 GCF_003997355.1 Mesorhizobium sp. M1E.F.Ca.ET.041.01.1.1
GCCTGGCCCCGACCTGCGCCATCCGCCGGGTCGCCAGATCGTGGGCTTCAGAAGAGGTGCCTTCGACCGCATCTATGATTGGATAGACTTCGTATCCGTCACGCAGGGCATCGAGCGTGGGAAAGCAAAGGCAGACCTCGGTCCACAGCGCGGCGATCACCAGCTTGCGGCGGCCGGTCTGCTCCACAGCCGCGCGGGAGTCGTTGTCCTCCCAGGCATTGACCGTTGCCCGGTCGATCGGCTCGCCCTCCAAGCCGACAGACATAGCTCAAAAGCAGTTACCGCAACGCATCAACCGCGAAGGAGACGAGTTCCAGAGCTGAAATCTCGCAATGGTTCGAAGGCGTTGAACCGATAATCCTGGGGTCCCACAAGACAACAAGAGAGGCGCAAAAGCAGGAGGAGGCCGCGTGCACATCTGTCGGTTGGAACTCCTTGGTGCCAATGCCGGCACGAATAAGCTCTCCCACGAGGCCGTGAAGCCGATTTCGAAACTGCCTGAAGGACGACCAGTTGCTGCTCGCGGTAAGGACAATCAGACCGAACATTTGGGGGTCGCCGTGTATAGCCTGCAGGAGCAAGCGATGGTGGCCAAGCATCGTTTGTTTCAATTGGTCTGCTGCGCTCACCAAGTCGCCTGCAGGGGAGGGCGCGAAGCAGAGGTCACTTTCGTAGAAATCCGCTGCGATTGCGTCCCATATGTCCGCTTTCGAGGGGAATGTTCGGTACAGGCTTGCGGGAGATTTTCCGAGCAGTCGAGCTATGTCGGCGACTGTCGTTTTCGACGGCCCATACATGCGACAAGCCGCCGTGCCAGCTTGAATGATCGGCAATCTCTCGGCTGAATGATCATTGCTCGCAATGCTGGGAAGGGTCATCGTTTCACTCTCAACGAGAAGCTCGCATCACTAGTTCGCATGAAGCCACGCTCGACGATCAGTAGGAAATCTGCCCGTCCAGTATCTGGCCCCCGTCCGAGGAAAGCTCCCGTTTCAAGATCTCGCGAGCCTTAGGGCTGATGACTGCGGCTGGGGCAGCAATGGCCACCCGCGCTGCCGAACCAGCGAAATCGGCGGCCGTCACCCCGATCTTATCGGCAAACGTCGCCTCTCCTCCGGCCAGGCTTTGTCCTGCAAGCCGCCGCCCAAGAAGGCGCACAATGCCGGGGGTATCGGCAAACGCGTTGTGGCCGAGTGGATCGCGGGGTGTGATGTCGCTGGTGTCGATAACCGAGACGCCAAGCTCTTCGAGTACGGAAGCGTATGGCCTCAGATCGGTTCCACCGACGCGTCGAACTCCTCCCGAAAGCAGCCGGGAGACTTGCAGGGCTTTGTCATTGGTTGACGTGAAGATCGTGAAACGCGGTCGCGTCGCGCCCATCTCGATGAACTGGCGTCGAAACACGTCGATGTCGATATCCGGCGACGCGAAAAGCACGTTCCTGACTTTCGCCGGAATGGTCTGGTCGCGCATCGCGATATCGCGCAGCGCCTCCGCCGTCAGCCATGCGCCCATCGAGTGGGCCAGGATCGTCACGTCGGCGACGTCCGGACTCCTTGTGGCCTGGAGGATCAGGTCTTCCAGGGCTCGACGTGAGTAGTTGGTGCTTTCCCTGTCATAAAGATAGTCGAATGGATCCCCGCGCGACGGCCATGTAAAGAGGATCGGCGCTGCATCGGTTCCGGTATCGTGAACGATCTGGGCGAAGCGGAAGACGGCATCGGCGTATGTGTTGTTGAAGCCATGCACGAAGATGAGCAACTGTCGCTTGCCGTTGCGATTCTTGCGAACCCACTCAAGAACCGCGCGTTGCGAAGCGATTTTCCCCACGCTGAGTACCGCAAACTCCTTTTCGGGATCGGGTTTAAATAGCAGGGGCCACTGGATCTGTCCGACCGTGCGGTTCCGATCCGGGGGAATGGAGACGACTATTCTGTTGAGCGAGATCGCCGTTCCGCGATCGCCGCTGTAGAGCTGGCCGCGATCGACAGATGGCTTGCGCGTCGTCGCCACCAGCATGTCCACGTGGGCAGCATCACCGGCGGCAAAGGGGAGAGGTTGAAAGATGTTTTCGGGTCGAGTGGCGCAGCTGATCAGCAGGCACAGCATCGCGGGAACGAGCAGGCTTCGCCACCAAAGCACATGAAACCTCAGCCTCGGCCAGGCGTGACGTTCTCTTCTCATCGGACGACGGCCAGACTTCGCAGAAACTGATCGGCTGCGAGCACGATGAAAGAGACCACGGTCATCATCAGAGCGCGCCGGAAGCGCGTCTGCTTGATGATCCTGACGCGAGACACCTTGAGCAATTCGGCGGCAAGAACCGAGGTCCAATCAGAGGTTAGCGCCTCGCGGACGAAGTCCCCGAGATTGGCGAATGTGTTGGGGTCGACATAATAAACGCGCTGCTCGGAGCCACAGAACTTCTTCGTGACAAGATCCTTTTCCGCGCGGGTCCGGCTTGGGTGAATCACCTGCCCGAACTGCAGGATCGGCATGATGAGAACGCCCCAGACGGCTGCGAAGAACAGCGGCCCGAGCGGCGCGCGGGTCGGCAGGAGATCGCCAAAATGGAGCACCAGATTAAGCGCCAGGATATAGCCCACGCCGACGATCTGCGCCTTTGTGTCATAGGCGCGTACCGTCGTCTGCGCCTCCTGCAGAGCGGCGAGCAGCATCTTGTCGGTGTAGTCGCGCGTGTTGGCTTGTCCGGGCATCGTAGAATCCGTTTCGAGAAATGTTTCTTGGAGGGCTCTGCGGCGTCCGAGCTTCGTTCTTTTCGAAGCCATCCCGCCGGGGATGGCCCGGTCGCCAGCTACTGCATGAACCAACCGTGGCTGACGACTATCGACTGGCCGTCAGAACCCCACTCGCCATCATGTGCTCGGGCTCGGGCCGGATGACGTGCCGGTGCGCACATTGACCGCGCCAATGCTGCACCCCATCTCGCCCGAACTGTCATAGTTATACTCCGAGGAATAATGCTCGCCGCGCGTGATCGGCCGCTGGTTGCGCTTTTGGCGTGCTGATTGCCTCGAGAAACCCGGCCACCAGGGGCATTGTGGTTGCCGTGAGCTCAAACTGTCCGGGAGCGCGGAGCCAATCGAGGACTGATCCATTGACTAAAAGCAGGAGGGCGCGCGCGGCCAATTCTGGGGAGAAGGCGGGCGTGAGCCGGCCGCGGGTTGCTGCGAGCGCAATCACGGACTCGAACAATTTCTGGAGCGCCAGGTCCGCTTCCCGCTGGCGCGTAACCACCGACACCATGTCCTCGCAATACTCGCAACGCAGCCAGAGTATCGTCAGGATACGGGAACGTTCCGGATGGGTTTCGAATGCCTGCAGCCCCTCGCGGATTGCGTCTGAGAGCTCGCGCAATGGATCAAGGTCGGTTTGGGCGGCGAGGCGAGCCGTGAGCCGATCGCCAAACTCCTCATTCGGCATGTTGGCCCGTCGCTCCAGCGCAGCGAATATCTCCTGCTTGTCGCGGAAATGCCAGTAGACGGCCCCGCGGGTTACGCCCGCAGCGCTGGCGATCTGTTCCAGGGTAGCGCGGGCCACGCCGCGCTCGAGGAAGACGTCGATCGCTGCGGCCAAGACGGCCTCGCGTGTCTGTTCGGCCTCAGCCTTGGTGCGTCTCATAAGTGAAATCCTTCCGTTGCGTCAATTTTTACATACATTCACGACTTTCCCTATTTACATACATGCAAGAATGTATATAAGCAAGCCGAATTGTCCAGCCAGCGACGAATTTCATCGGACTGGGCACAATCAAGAGGGTCTGCCATGAAATCCGCATCCACACTTGCCTGCCTGGGATTAGCCGTCTTTGCGTGCGTTGGTGCATCCGCGCCGCCGCCACCTGACATCCGCCCTGTGCGAACCGTGGTCGCCTCCGCCAGCGCGGAAGGAGAGCCTGTTTCGCTGACGGGCCATGTCCGCGCGCGCACCGAGGAAAATCTTGCCTTTCGTATTGACGGCCGGATGATTAGCCGCAAGGCCAGTGTGGGGCAGGTGGTGCAACCGGGCGACGTTGTCGCCGAAATCGATCCGCAGCCCCAGCAGGATGGTCTGCATGCCGCGCAGGCGCAGAACGAAGCAGCGCAAGCGGCCGTCCACGAAGCCGCCAACACTCTGGAGCGTCAAAGGACCCTGCTCGGGCAGGGCTGGACCACTCGGGCCCAGTTCGATGCCGCCGAGAGGGCATATCTGAGCGCGAAAGCCGAGGTGGATTCCACGGCGGCCGTATTGCACACGGCCCAGGACCAGTTCAGCTACACCAAACTGGTCGCCGACTCGTCCGGCGTCGTGATCGCCACCGGTGCCGAGGCCGGGGAGGTTGTCAGGGCTGGTCAGACGATTGTCACGGTCGCACACGGTTACGGCGCCGACGCGGTATTCGACGTGCCGGCGAGCCTTATGCGCCAAGTGGCCCCTGACGCGCCGATCGACGTCGCGTTGACCGATGATCCTTCGGTGCACGCCGTTGGTCAGGTCCGGGAGGTGGCGCCACAGGCCGATCCCGTCACGCGCAGCTACCGGGTTAAAGTTGGGCTAAGCGCCTGGCCGAAGGCGATGCGCCTTGGGGCAACAGTGACCGGTCAGACGCATATGCAGGTGGCGAGTGGCATCGAGCTGCCAGCAACCGCCCTGACGACGGAGGGGGACCGGCCGGCGGTCTGGGTCGTCGACGGCAAAACGCAGCAAGTCTCGCTTCGAACCGTCGAACTGCTTCGACAGGATTCTTCCCATATCGTGATATCGCAAGGGGTCGAAAGCGGCGAAATCGTAGTGACCGCCGGCGTGCATGCGCTGAGGCCCGGTCAGAACGTCCGGCTGCTGGGAGCTTCCCAATGAACCGCTTCAATCTCTCCGCTTGGGCGCTCGCGCATCGTTCGGTCGTCTACTATCTGATGCTCGCCGTCCTTGTCCTTGGCATTGGGGCCTACCTGCAACTTGGTCGCAACGAGGATCCCACCTTCACCATCAAGACCATGGTGGTGCAGGCAAGATGGCCTGGCGCCACGCTCGACGATACGCTGCACCAGGTAACCGAACGCCTGGAGCGCAAACTTCAGGAAACGCCTCATCTCGACTACCTGAAGAGCTTCACAAAGGCTGGTGAGTCCACCGTCTTCGTGTACCTCAAGGGATCGACGCCCCCGAGGGCGGTGACTGACACCTGGTACCAGGTGCGCAAGAAGGTTGAAGACATCCGGCTGACCTTGCCGCAGGGCGTGGTCGGCCCGGTTGCCGATGATGAGTTCGGCGACACCTATGGCATCATCTATGGCTTCACCGCCGACGGATACACCAACCGCGAGTTACGAGACTACGTGGAAAACGTCCGTTCTCGGCTCTTGCAGGTGCCCGACGTCGCCAAGGTAAATTTGATTGGCGCGCAGCCTGAGCGCATTTACATCGAGTTCTCGCCTCAAAAGCTCGCCGGCTACGGCCTTACCGCGGAAGCTCTGACAACAGCGCTGCAGGCCCAAAACGTCGTGGTTCCCTCGGGTGAGATCGTCACCGATCTGGAAGGCATCAAAATGCAGGTAAGCGGCGCGCTGAAATCCGAGAAGGATATCCTCGCCGTCAACTTCGCCGTGGGCGATCGTATCATCCGCCTGGCCGACATCGCGCAAGTGCGCCGCGAGGATGCCAACCCGCCAGATCCGATCTTTCGCATCAACGGCAAGCCTGGCCTGGGCCTCGGGATCTCTATGCGCGACGGCGGCGACGTCCTGGCGCTCGGTCGCAACGTCGAAGAAACGATAAAGGAACTTAGGAAGGACTTGCCCGTCGGCATCGAGCCCACAATGATCGCCAACCAGCCGGAGACAGTCAATCACGCAATCAGCGACTTCATGGAAGCGCTGTGGGAAGCGATCGCCATCGTCCTCGTTGTGAGCATTTTGAGCCTCGGCTTCCGCGCCGGCTCCGTTGTCGCGATCTCGATTCCGCTGGTCCTTGCGATCGTATTCGCGGCGATGCTGGCCCTGGGCATCGACCTTCAGCGTATCTCGCTTGGCGCCCTCATCATCGCTCTCGGCCTTTTGGTCGACGATGCCATGATCACCATCGAGACCATGGTGAGCCGTCTCGAACGTGGCGACGACAAGCCGACCGCGGCCATCTTCGCCTACGCTTCGACTGCCATGCCGCGGCTTGCCGGGACGCTCGTCACCGTCGCTGGCTTTGTGCCGGTTGGTTTTGCGCGCAGCGACGCCGGCGAATACACTTTCTCGCTCTTCGCCGTGGTGGCGCTGTCTCTAATCGCTTCCTGGGTAGTGTCGGGCCTCTTTGCCCCTGTCGTGGGCGTCGCGCTCCTGGGAAAGCCAAAGCATTCGCATAGTGAAATGCTGAGCGCGCCGATGCGCCTATTCAAGCGGGCTCTGTTGGCTGCAATGCGCGCCAAATGGATCACCATCCTTTTGACCGCGGGTCTCTTCGCTGCAGCCCTGGCCGGAGTCCGTCTCATCCCGCAGCAGTTCTTTCCGTCCTCCGATCGACCTGAGTTATTGGTGGATTTGAAGCTGCAGGATAATGCCTCGATCCTTGCGACAAACGAGGTCGTGCAACAGTTCGACGAGATCGTGGCCGCCGATCCTGACATCGAGCATTTCTCGACCTATGTCGGTCAGGGCGCCATTCGCTTCTATTTGCCGCTCGACGTAGCCCTACCGAATCCGTTTTTCGCGCAGTCGGTTATTGTCACCAAAGGGCTTAAGGAACGCGAGCAGGTTCGCGCGCGTCTCGAGAAGGCTTTGGCGACGCGGTTCCCGCAGGTCGTCGCGCGTGTCAATCCGCTGGAACTCGGTCCCCCCGTCGGCTGGCCGGTGAAATACCGAGTGGACGGACCAGACCCGGCCCAAGTTCGCTCCATTGCTCTGCAGGTTGCCGATGCCCTGGGCAAGACGGCGGGCCTCCGCAACGTCAACTTCGACTGGGTCGAGCCATCACGGGTTATGCGTATTCGCGTCGACCAGGACCAGGCGAGACAGCTGGGTCTTAGCTCCGCCGTGGTGGCGACCGCGCTCAATGCCGTTGTCTCGGGCACGACGATGACGCAGGTTCGCGACGATATTTACCTGGTCGACGTGGTCGCGCGCGCCGAGCAGACGGAGCGGACCTCTCTTGAATCACTTCGCTCGTTGCAGATCCCGCTTCCAGGCGGGCGGGTGGTTCCCCTGAGGCAGATCGCAACCTTTGAGTATTCCCAGGAGTACCCAATCGTCTGGCGGCGCGATCGCGTTCCGACCCTGACCGTGCAGGCAGACGTGGTGCCTGGTGTGCTGCCGGCAACGGCCGTCAAGACCTTTGAGCCTCAACTCGGCAAACTCGTTGCGGCGCTTCCGAGCGGCTATCACATCGCGACTGGCGGCTCGGTGGAGGAGAGTGGCAAAGCCCAAGCATCGGTTATGGCGGTGCTGCCGGCGATGGGTCTTCTTGTGCTGACGATCCTGATGTTCCAGCTACAGAGCTTCCAGCGCATGTTCCTGGTCTTGAGTGTTGCTCCGCTCGGCATCATCGGCGTGGTGGCGGCCCTGCTGCTTGCACAAGCTCCGCTGGGCTTTGTGGCGATCCTGGGTGTGCTGGCGCTGACCGGCATGATCGCGCGCAATTCGGTCATCCTGATCGATCAGATCGAGACCGAAAGGAGGACCGGCGCCCATCCGTGGGACGCCGTCGTCACAGCCGCCATCCACCGGACACGCCCGATCCTGCTCACGGCAGCCGCCGCGACACTCGGCATGGTGCCGATCGCGCCGACTGTCTTCTGGGGGCCAATGGCCTTCGCCATCATCGGCGGCCTCGCCGTCGCGACGGTTCTTACCCTGATCTTCCTGCCGGCCCTCTATGTCGCGTGGTTCCGGATCAGTGAACCGCATCAGGCTGAATCCTACACGGACCCCGCGGAGACAGGAATCCTTGCGTTGCAGGCGTGATCGATAGGCGGGCCACGGATCGGCCGTGGCTCGCCTCACGGCGATTCAGGAATAGCCTGCCCGAAGCTACAGGCCGAACGCCATTATATGCATATGCGCGGCCCCGGCCCGCTCCAGTTAATCCGCGGGACGGTTCGGTTTGCGCCCAAAAGCGCGCGGCTGGTCCATCCTCGCTGAATAATGAGGTTCTACATGATATGCATAGCATGCAGCCGCCTATTTAATAATCGCCCGGTGCGGTACTATTTCTGCTCGCCGATGTGCTGGGAGGACGCCAAGGCAAACACACCTTGGAAGATCCTCGCACATGGTTGGGACCCGTCCTGGCCGCCTGTAAAGTTCACGACCACCGCTTATTTTCCTAGGCAATTCGAGTCAAGCCAGCGTGCGAGCACTCTAGGGGATGGAAGTGCTGTTAAAGCAAGTAGAGATGAGACAGCGCTGGCAAGTTAGAAATGCGACCCTCATATAGAGCAGGGCCGTTCGGTTCCTAGCAAAGTAGAATGTCGCATCGACGGTGAAGCCACGCCTTCTTTGCGCCGACGAGAGCGCCCGATCGGGCGTCAGCTGGCCCGGATTGCGCAGCCTGATCGAGGGCGATCCAGTCAAGCTCCCTTGGCTTTAGCTATGAGAACCGCCGCTGGACAAATCGCGGCGGACTGGCGCTGCACAGGCAGTCGGCGACCTACACTCCGCCGAAAAGTTCATCAGGGCAGCGAGCCTTCTGGCAGATTGCCCGAATTCTCCATCAGGAATGCGAGAACGTCATCCAGGCGACCACTGGCCCTACCTGATCTGCCGGATCACCCGCACCAAATTTGATTGGGGCAGGGACTTCAACACCGGCGGCGGCGGCCGCCATGCGCGCCAGTGCTTTCTCCCGTCTAGCAATGACGGCCGGGTCGTTCATGAAGTCCCGCCGACGCCCAGGCTTGCGGTCGCGCTTCACAAAGCCATTGCCCACGCTACCGTGGGGGATACCGAACATATGGTCTATCTGGCCGGTGCGCCGCGGAGCATGCTGGCTATGCTTCATCTCCCGACCTTCCTGCTTCTCGGCAACCATCAGCAGCGGCAGGAGGCATTTTCGTCGAGGTCGGAAAAAAGGCGACTTGACCGGGCGGCTGCGGCTCGAAAGCCAGGATTACTGTCCCGTGTTGACTGGAACGGTAGCCAGATCTTGCCCTGGCAGCGATTGCTCTCCACCCTGCGAGATGCTGACGCCGGGGCCTCGCTCCTCGCTCGCTCGCTGCAGGATTCGCGGTCCTACCCAAACGTCGGAGGGCAGGGCAGGAATTCCCGCCGCCAATCCGTCGATCATTGTGTTCACCGCGCGAACGGCCAAGTTGTCGGACCGCGCGCTCGGGCCGACAAGGCGATCGATCAGCAGCAAGGTAAGGCCGTGAATTTGCGACCAATAGCTCAATACTGCGCTGTCTATCTTTGACGTGTTGCGCCGGATCCTGGGGACGGGGCTCCCAAGAGCGCCGTCGATGACGGCTCCCTCGATAAGCGCTCTCAGTTTCTCGGCTGCTGCCATTTCGATTGTAGGCCGGCCATCGCCCGCAACGCCAAGTAACCCACCGAACATCAGTCTGTAGAGCGCAGGATTTTCGATACCGTGCCGCACATGGCTGCGGGCCATTGCCGTTAGGCGCGTGCGCGGATTGCTGCGTCCCTGTCCCGCATCGCTCATTCGATCGGCAAGCTGATCGAAGCCCGCTGCCGACACGGCGCCCAACAATTCTCGCTTATCTGCGAAGTGCTTGTAAGGCGCGTTATGGCTCACACCCGCACGTCGGGCCAGCTCTCGCAGTGAGAATTCGGTGCTTTGCGTCTCGCGTAGGACGTCGATCGCTGCATTGACGATGGCGCGCTGAAGATCGCCGTGGTGATACGCACGGTCATGGAGTTCGGGTTTAGCTGCATTCATGCGGCCTATCCTAGCAGCTGAGTGGCCAGCGTCAACTTGTGGCTCGTCGGAAATTTTCTGGACTCGGTCGATTTTAAGTTGACGCCGCCAACTCGCACCATTAAGTAGGCACTGTCAACAACAAAGTGGCTATTGCCAACATCAGGTTGGTTGCCACATATCTGGAGAATGCGAATGAACCCCAACAATTCCGCCAATTCCGCTGTCGAGTGGGACCTGCGTCACCCCGGCCTCATCTTGAAGGACGGCGACGGTGTGGTGCACGAGTTCACGGGCATGTGGCCTCTCAAGCCCGATGCCGACCTTGCGAAGTTCACCAACAAGCTTGCCTTCCGCGAATTCTGGAACCCGCCGGAACTGACCTTTGCCGAAGCGACCACTCTCCTCGGCCTGATACGTGCCGCGCGTTGGTTCGTTGGCACGAGCACCGAGTTCGGTCCGACGCTCTATTTCGCCACGCAGTTCGACAGCAGTCTCGAGAAGTATTTCGACGACTTTGTGCTCAACGGTAAAGAGAACCTTGAGGCGATCTGGGGGCAGTGCATCGGATGTCCGACCGGCCCCGAAGCGACGGCGCGCGACATCGTCCAGTACATCGCGCGCGGTCAGATGAAGACGCTCGCGCTTTATGATGCCTTCCCGAGCCTCAGCAACAGCCAAATCGAGAAGCAGGCCGACGTCTACGCGAAGACCCAGAAGTTCCAGCGTGCCGTCGCGAAGCGCGAAGGCAAGTTAGAGGACCTGGTCGACAGCTTTCTTGTCGAACTCGCAAAGCCTTTCGACCACGTCCGCAGCGGCGCGGCTATCGACACCGACGCCGCCAAGGAGCCGCAATTTACGAACGTTCCCGAGCGGCTCGGTCTCAGGAAGGCCGCCTAATCCAACGTCAGACTTCGAAGTTGGCCGACCTTGGGTGCTTCATCCAACGCGCCGGCCAACTCCAGCCGGTGCGCTCGACAACAGAGAGGACCCCTTCAGATGAGCACTGCTGCAATGACACGCGCTTTGACCGCCGCCGATTTGAGGGCGAATCTCAGCGACATTCAGGACAATGTCGTTGCGCCGATCCTCATGAGGTACGGGCGCCATATCTTCCTGAAATTCCATGACAGCGCAAAGGCACGTGAATGGATGCGCGTCATGATCGCACGCGTGAATACCTGGCCGCAGGAGCACGGGACGTGCTTCACCGTGAACGTCGGCTTTACGTTTGAAGGACTAGCAGCGCTCGGTCTGTCGAAACGTTCGCTCGACAGTTTTCCGCAGGCCTTTCGGATGGGCGCGCGCGCCCGTGCCGAGGCGATTGGCGACACGGGCTTGCACGCCCCAGAGCATTGGGAGGGTGGTCTCGGCGGTCCCGACATTCACGCGATGGCGTGGATCCGCACCGATTCCGACCAAGGCCGCGAACTGGCGACGCGGATCGTCCGTGCCGAAATGGAAGAGATCGGGGGAATAGAGCTCCGCTTCATCCAGGACACGATGGCGCTCGCGCACGCGAACGGGATCGGCTCCGAAGGCGAGCATTTTGGATTTGCTGACCCGATCTCCCAGCCTCCGATCGAAGGCGCTGACGCGCCTTGGTATCCTGGCGACGGCGTGCAGGAGCCGGATGGGTCGTGGCGTCCTTTGAAAGCCGGCGAGTTTGTGCTGGGTTACGAAGACGAGGCTGGGCCTGCGGGCGTCATGGGTCCGGAACCGTTCGAGCTGCGGGTGAACGGGACGTACATGGTCTTCCGCAAGCTCCATCAGGATGTGGCTGCCTTCCGCAGATTTCTGAAAACCGCGGCCAAGTCACTTTACGGTTCCGACGACGAGTATCATCAGGAACGCGTGGCAGCGAAGATGATGGGCCGGTGGCGCAGCGGCTGCCCCGTGGATTTGTCGCCGGACAAGGATGACCTTGCCATCGCGGCGGACCCGGAGCGCCGCAACAACTTCAGCTATGCAGGTGACGACGAGGGACTGCGGTGCCCAATCGGCGCGCACCTACGCAGAACCAATCCACGCGCCACTCCCCTCAAGCGCGCGACCGCGGTGCGAAGGCATCGCCTGATTCGACGCGGCGTCGAATATGGGCCGCACCTCGAGGACGGTGCGCTTAAAGATGACGGCGTCGATCGCGGGCTGATCAACCTCTTTATCCAGGCCGACATCGAGAGGCAATTCGAGTTCGTCCAAAAGGAATGGATGAAAGGCGGTGAGTTCATCGGACTCGGCGCAAACGAGCAGGACCCGATCAACGGCGTGGGGGGTGAAGGCTCTCAGATGATGGTACCAGGCGCTAAGCAGCCGTTCCTGTTCGATCTTCCCAGCTTCGTCACGGTCAAGGGAGGCGAATATCTGTTCGTACCCGGACTGATGGCGCTCGAAGGCCTGATCCAGCAGCGATTCTAACGGGCGATATCGGAGCTTGCGACAATGGCCATCCGCCTGCGCACCACCAATTCCGGCAGAGGTCGCCGGACACTCTTTGTGAAGAACTTCGGCAGGCTTATTGCGCTTATATTGGTGTTCGCCGCGACAGTCTCGGCAGCCTCGGCGCAGGGCGTCGCCGCGCCTGCGCTTCGTCCCGGAGCACTCTCCGCATGGACCTTCGGTGAAGTTTTTACGTTCCTCTTCGTTACCCTCGGCCCGCTCAACGTCATCCTGCCATTTCTTGGGATGACGCAGGGCCGCAGTGCTGCCTTCAAGCGCCAGGCGGCCTTCACGGCATTCAGTGTTGCATTGATCGGACTGCTCGTCGTAGCGGCGATCGGCGCGGCAACGCTTAAGGCCTGGGGCATTTCTATCGGCGCACTCCTCCTTACGGGAGGCGCCATCCTTGTTCTCGTTGCGCTACGGCCCGTGTTGGCAGGCTATAGCCCGCGCGCAGGTGAACCGTCATCAGCGGCTAACCCGGCCAGCGCGACCGAACTGGCGTTTTCGCCGCTCGCTTTTCCCACCATCGTCACACCCTACGGCCTCGCGCTGCTGGTCCTGCTGGTCACGCTTTACCCGGCAAGTTCGGAAGGACTGTGGGTTCTGGCCATGGCGGCCTTGGTGCTCGCCCTCGACTTGATCGTCATGCTGGCCGCCGACCGCATTGCGAAGATCCCTCTCGTCAATCCAGGCCTCAATATTCTCGGATGCGTGATGAACGTCCTCTTGATTGCGCTGGGCGTGCAAGCGGTCGCCGACGGCCTACGCCTAATCGCAGAGCAGAGATTCTGAACAAACGAAAGGAAAAACGACCGTGTCAGATCATTTCAGCGGGCCAGCCGTTATGGGCGATCCAGCAGTCGACATTTCGGACTTTTTTGCGTTCCCTAGCCCCGAGCGGCCGGGAAACCTGGTTCTCATCATGGACGTATTCCCGCTCGCGACGCCGGATTCACGGTTCAGCAACGTCGTCACGCATCGATTCCGGCTACGGCCATTGGCGCGCTCCGAGCGCCACATCGTCACCGGCGCGAACGAATACACCATCGACGTCCGGTTCAGCGATGTTCCCGAGGGGACTGCAGTCCAGAAGGGGCAGATCATCACGTCGGATGGCCTGAAGGCAAGCTTCACAGTCGGAGAGCAGGTCGAAGAAGAAAGCATGCGCGTGTTTGCGGGACTGGTCAGCGATCCGTTCTTCATGGATGTCGAGGCTACGCTCCGGACGGATTTCTCCGGCAAGATGTCGTTCGACACCGCGGCGAATACGGTACAGTTTCGCGACGTCCTCTCGATCGTGGTCGAAATCCCTTTTCGATCAATCGTGGAACGTTTCGGCGGCGCGACATTGATCGCCGCCGTTTCGGAAACAGTGGTGACAGTCAACGGTAAGCCACTGCGGCTCGAGCACGTCGGACGGCCAGAGACCAAGAACGTGCTGATGGCGAATCCGACACGCGATCCGCGCGCGAAAAACATCGAGTTGCGTGACTTGTACAATCGCGAGGACACGTTCGCGCTCTCAGACGTCTACCGCCCGCTATACGAGACACGCCTCGACGCGAATTTGGCTTACTGGGACGAGTTGGACGGGGCGACCGCGTGGCCCGTTGAAGAAGACGGTCGTCACCCGCTGCGCGACCTGTTCCTGGGTGATTTTCTGATTGTCGATCTCGCGAACCCGTTCTCCGCAGGGAGCTTCCTCGAGATCGAGCGCGCGCTGATGGATGATCGAGCGCACAATAGCGCCGGTGGCCGATGGCTCGATGACGACATCCTCGACGATATGCTCTCGATGATCGTGAATGGAGGGCGGGGCAAGCGTGTCGGAGATGGCGTGGATATGCCGACGAAGCCCGCAGCCCGCACTTTCCCGTACGTGCGCGAACCGAATCTGCGCTCTGACCTGCCGCTACCAGCATTTCTGAAAGGCTAAGAAATGAACGAGTTGATTGGAAAATCAGCAGTCGTCACCGGCGCGGCATCCGGCATCGGAAACGCGATCGCGACGCATTTCATCGCCGCCGGCGCGAGCGTGCTGCTCTGCGACATCAATAGAGGGGCGGTTGAGGAAGCAGCGCGCGAGCTGGGCCGTCTCGCGAAACCCCGCGTGACCGATGTGTCTGACGAAAGCCAAGTCGAAAGCGCGATCACCGAAGCTGCTAAGGAGTTCGGAGCCGTGGACATCGTGGTTAACGTCGCAGGCTTCGGCGCGATTGCTCCGATAACCGAGATCACGGCTGAAAAGTGGAACGCCGTTCAAGCCGTTACTCTGACGGGCGTGTTCTACGGAGTGAAGCACGGCGCCCGGCAGATGTTAAGGCAGGGTCGCGCCGGCGTCATCATCAATATCTCCTCAGTCAACGCACAACACCCCGGTGAAGGCCAGGCGGCTTATTGCGCCGCCAAGGCCGGCGTCGACATGATCACGCGCGTTGGAGCTCTCGAACTCGGTCCCAAGGGCATCCGCGTGGTCGGCATCGCGCCGGGTCTCGTGGAAACGCCTTTGACGAAGCACGAACTCGAAAATCCTGCGATGCGCGAGCTCTTCATGGCGATCATCCCGATGAACCGGGCGGTTGCAGCCAAGGAGATTGGAGATGCTGCCGTTTTCCTTGCATCCGATCGCGCAAGCTCGATCACCGGCGCGACCCTCGTGATTGATGGTGGATCGCTGACGCGCGGCTATCCGGCACTCCTGACAGGACTGAGGAAAGCATCATGATCGAGCCGGAACGTTACACAAGCGGCAAGATCGCTCTCGTCAACCTTTCTGCCTCAATTGATGCGCTCGAATCCAGGCGTACCCATTCCGCTACCTTCGATGAGCTAGTCGGTCTTTCCAAGCTATTGTTCGTGCGTGGAGACGTGTTGGGCTGCATAGCCGATCATGATCGAGCGGAATCGATTGCGAATGAAGCGGTAGCGATGTGCGCCGGCACAGCGGGCGCGCTCCATGTATCGGCGAAACTGGCCGCCCGCTTCCATCGATTTCGCGAAGCCGAGAACCTGCTTAATCAGGCGCTCGCCATGCGTCACCCGCGCAATGAGATTGACGCTCAAAGAGCTGCGCTGCTCCAGGCAACCGGGCGCTTCGAAGAGGCCTTGATGCTGCGCGAACGGCTCGCGGAACAAGATCCGAGCATTCAGACGATCGGAGCGCTTGCGTCGCTGCTTGCCGAAATGGGCCAGTGGACGGCGGCAGAACAAAGCTATTCGAACGCGCTCGGAACGGATGATGGCGTGTCGCCATTTCCCGCTGCCCAGTTGCTGTTCGAGTGGGGTGTGAGCGCGATGCGCCGCGGTAAGCTCGACAAGGCGGAAACCGTTCTTGCTGAACTCGGCGTGATCCTGCCGGCCCATGTGCCCGGCCGCGGACACCGCGCCGAAATAGCGCTCGCGCGCGGTGACCTGGATCGTGCGATGGCCTTAATTGCGCCCCTCATCGAGACATCCGACGATCCTGAATATCGCGCGATATATGCGGAGATCCTGGCCGCTGGCGGTGACGATAGGACGGATGACGAAGCCGAACACGCAGTTCGAGATTACGAGATGCTGCTCGCGCGGCGACCGGCGGCTTATGCCGATCACGCGGCCGCCTTCTTCATGGGTGTCGGCAAGCGGCCGCAACGTGCGCTCGAGCTTGCCTCTGCCAATTGGAAACTTCGCAACACTCCCCGGTCGCGAAGCCTTCTCGCGAAGGCGCGGCGGAGCGCGCGAGCAGCCTCGACGCTGACGGAGTACCGGGCATGTTAGTCGTCCTAGCAGCGCTGCTCGCCGGGTTCCTTCATGTCCTGTCGGGCCCCGATCACATGGCAGCGATAGCGCCTTACGCCATACAAGGAAAAGCGCGCGCCTGGCGCACCGGCGTTCGGTGGGGCTTCGGGCACAGCGCAGGTGTCCTCGGTGTCGGGCTCCTCCTACTCACGTTGCGCGACCGCATCGGAATCGAGGCGCTCTCGTCATGGGGCGAGCGCGGCGTCGGCCTCATGCTCATTGCAATCGGGCTCTGGGGGCTTCGCAAGGCGATCGACGTGCGGCGCGCCAAAATAGATCACGAAAACCATAAGCATTCGGTTCATGGGCATATAGCTTTTGGCGTCGGAACGATTCACGGTCTGGCAGGCAGCTCGCATCTGCTGGGAATCGTTCCAGCTCTCCTCTTGCCCTCCGCCACGGCTGCCGCTGCTTACCTGATTTTCTTCGGCGTCGGGACGATTGCTGCGATGGGGGGATTTGCGTTCGCGGTCGGATCGATCGCCGTGCCTCCTGTTGCTCGCGGCGCTGCCGGACAAAGTGCCCTGATGGGCGTGTGCTCCGTCCTTGCTCTCGGTGTCGGCGCATTCTGGCTGATTTCGGCTTTTGGGATCCACACGGCCGCAAGCCTAGTCGCTTTGGTAACACCATGACTGAATCCAATCGCAGCATCCCCGCGCGTACGGCAACGAATTTCGACGTCCTCGTCATTGGCGCAGGCCCGGCAGGCGCCATGGCCGCCCTTCGGGCAGCAGACCTCGGGGCGCGAACAGCGCTGGTCACCAGCGCCCAATTCGGGGGCATGGCCGCACACGACGGCCCCGTCCCGGTGCGTACACTCGCACGCGCCGCTCGGCTGATCAGCGAAGCTCGACGGCTGAAAGAGTACGGCATCGAGGTGGGTAACCCAGCGCTCGACTACCCGCGCCTGCTAGCGCGGGTGCGCGAGGTTGTCGATGACGTCGTCG
This sequence comes from Mesorhizobium sp. M1E.F.Ca.ET.041.01.1.1, assembly GCF_003997355.1. Taxonomy (NCBI): domain Bacteria; kingdom Pseudomonadati; phylum Pseudomonadota; class Alphaproteobacteria; order Hyphomicrobiales; family Phyllobacteriaceae; genus Mesorhizobium; species Mesorhizobium sp. M1E.F.Ca.ET.041.01.1.1. Next base: position 17,028 of record NZ_RZSL01000019.1, read on the forward strand.
CGCATTCTTCTTCGCGCGAGCAGCTCGAGATGCTTGGAGTGAGCGTCATTGAGCACGCCGGCACCGTGCGGTTTAACGATCCTCATACCGTCGTCACCTCGGCAGGACTGCGGCTGCGGGCGGATAAAATCATTCTCTGTGTTGGGGGGGTCACCAGACAACTGCCGGTCCCTGGGTTTGAGCTGACAAGCGACCATACAAGCGTTTTCGGTGCGACTTCCGCACCCGACTCGATGCTGGTTGTCGGCGGTGGCCCGACGGCTGTGCAAATCGCCTCGATATTCTGTGCGTTCGGCTCCCGCGTTCAGGTGTTCGAGGCGGGTCCCCGCATCCTCGCAAACGAGGATGACGATGTGTCGGCCGCGATTGCCGCAGCATTCCGAAAGGTCGGGGTCGTGGTCAGCCAAGACTTTGGCGCGATCGTGTCCTTCGAAAAGACCCCCACCGGAGTGCGAATGAACTTCGCGAAGGGCGGCAAACAGTCGAGCGCGGAGGCCGCGATTGCCGTCGCGGCGATCGGCAGGGCTGCGGACACCAGAGGACTTAACCTCTCGTCGGCGGGAGTCCTGCTCGACGGTCGAGGATTCGTAAAGGTCGATGACTACTTGCGGACTTCCACGCCGCATATCCTCGCGGCCGGCGATGTCACGGGCCGACTGATGGTGGTTCCGTCGGCGATACGGGACGGCTTCGTCGCTGCGACCAACGCCCTGCGCGGCGCGAGTGAAAGGGCTTCGGAGCGCATCGACGTCAGCGCCAGCTTTACGCATCCGGAATATGCGCGGGCTGGCCTTACAGAAGTTGAGGCACGTCGTGAGCACGATGTGTTGACCTCTACCGTCCGCTTTGACTCGACCATGCGCACGATCATCGACGGCCGCAAGGACGGGTTTTGCAAGCTGGTCGTAGATCGCAGAACCGCGAAAATACTCGGTTGTCACTGCGTCGGTGAGTTGGCCGGGGAACTCGCTCAGACCGCTGCCGTCGCGATTTCCGCGGCCATGCGGGTGGACGAACTGGTGCGGGTCCAAATGGCGTTCCCCACATATGTCGGGAACCTCGCTTACGCCGCCGCGGACGCTGCCCGCCAACTCGAGTTGGGTATTGGCAACCAGCACATTGGAACAAGAGGTGATCTCTACGAGAATCTTCGCCAATGGGATGATCGGCGCAAGATTGTGGAGGTTGCTGTATGAGGGGCCGCCTTCTTGCGCTCGCGCTCATTTTCTCCGCGTCGGCAGCTTCGGCTCAGGACCCTGCTCGCAGCAGCAGTGCCAGCGACACGACCTCGACCGACCCCACAAGGCGCGTCTTCCAACTCGTGTTGCCAGCGGACCACATGTTGGGCGACTGGGCCGGGCTGCGGCAAACACTCGAAAACGCCGGGATCACAGCCAATCTAGGCTTGGTTACCGACTTAGCGGGCAATCCCAGCGGCGGCCGTTCCAAGGGCGTGACCGCCCCGACAAGCGTCGAGCTTAGCCTCTTGGCTGACCTCGATAAGATCGCGGGGATAAGCGGCGGCTCACTCTTCATGTCGACCTCCGAGCGATGGGGTCGAAGCCTGTCCGCGGATTATGTAGGAAACGTCTTCAGCGCACAGCAGATCTACGGATTCCAAACCTGGCGATTGATCGATCTTTCCTATCAGCAGCAGCTGTTCGACGACCGCCTCGAGCTTCGTCTTGGACGCTTCGCCGCGACGGATGACTTCATGGTTTCAGCCTACAGCTGCGGTTTGGTTTCCAACGCCTTTTGCGGCAACCCATTCGGCATCCTGATCGATGCGCCAGGAATTAGCGCCTACACAGGGGCTTGGGGGGCTCTGGCGAAGGTCAAGCCGACGCCGCGCAGCTATATTATGGGCGCCGTATACAATGGCGATCCAGAGGTCCGCGCCGACGAGCACCACGGTCTCGACTTTTCTATACACGGGCCGGCTTTTGCGATGGCCGAGGTTGGTTATCAGATCAACGGACAGCCGGGCGATAGTCAATTCCTTGGAAATTACAAGCTCGGAGCCTGGTATGATGGCAATCGGCTTACGGAGTTCCAGTCGGGAGATCCGGTTCACGGGAGTTGGGGTTTTTACGGCATTTTCGACCAAGTGATTGTGCCGTTCGGCGCTCCGGGCAGCAATCGTGGCCTCGGTGTGTTCGGTTCGTTGACGTTGGCGCCGAGTCCTAACAAGCAGCCGTTATCAGCTTTTTTCACGGCGGGTATTTCGGCGCGCGGTTTCTTTGACAGCCGACCGCGAGACGCTATTAGCCTAGGCTTTGCATACGGTCGCTTCAGTGACGACCTGCGCCGGGCTCAACGCGAGGGGCAATTGCCTGGTCCTATCGGCGGTCAAGGCCGTGAGGGCGTTCTGGAGGCCAGTTACCGTATCGACGTCAGGGACGGGGCGATGTTTGTCCAGCCCGACATTCAATATATCATGCATCCGGGAGGCACCGACGCTGTCAAGAACGCGGTGGTAGTGGGCGCGCAGGTCGGTATCAATTTCTGAGTAACGTCAATTCATTCGTTCCGGCAGGGTACACGCGCCTGAAATCTGGCAGCGTAACCCAACGCTCAGACTCAGTACCCATGCCCGCGGAGCTTCGCCGCGCCTACCACCAGCTCGATCTGGCGCACCAGAGACTGACCAGGACGCAGCAGCAGCTCGTCGTCTCCGAGAAGGTGGCGGCGCTCGGCCGCGTCGTTGCCGGGGTCGCCCATGAGCTCAACAACCCGATCAGCTTCGTTTTCGGAAACATGCACGCCCTGAAGCGCTACGGGGCCGCGATCGCAACCTATCTCGACGCCGCGCATGGCCGCGCCGACCCGCAGGCGCTCGAGGAACTGCGCCGAAAGCTGAAGATCGATTCGATCGCCGCCGACATGAAGCCGCTGATCGACGGCACGCTCGAAGGCGCGGAGCGTGTGCGCGCAATCGTTCAGGATCTGCGCCGCTTTTCCAGCAGCCAGCGCGAGGGGCTGGAGGTTTTCGATGTCACCCGCACCATTCGCACCGCCGTCGGCGGCGGTATCGGGATTACCGCAAGTTTCGTTGCGGCACCCTATGTGGAGCGTGGTGAACTGGTGCCGATACTCGCCCAGTTCGCAGTCGTGCGTCACAATATTACGGCGCTCTGGCCCGAAAGTCGCCGTACCAATCCGGCCGTGCGCGTCTTCCTAACCCACTTGCAGGAGGTCTTTGTGAAACGGCTGTGAGGAAAGACGTTGTCCGGGAAGCTTCGGTTGGAACAGGCTGTCTTCGCTTCTCTTGCCCTGCTTGTTTCGGTGCCTCGGGTCGATGTTGGAAGATTGTATTTGTTGCCTGTGGTTAGATAACTTTGACGTCCGACAGAACGATCGGTTCGTGAAGATTTCGTCAAGGTTGGAGGCAAAGTTCTCGGGTACCTGGGTTCGCATATTGATCGGACGTTAGGGGTTATGCCGGTGAGGTTTGTAACTGGCAGCGGTAGGTAGTCCGCCTGCGACGACTGGAACAAAGAAGTCGATGGACCTATCGGCTTCGACGCGCCGCCTAGCAAGCGAGAGTTCGCCGCGGACATGGCGCTTCAGTCCCACGCCCTGCGCATGGCTGCCGAGCGTGCCGTCACCGCATACGAGCAGGTCGTCAGCGAGGCCTAGGAGCCCTTCGAGCGCGCGATCGAGAATCTGGCCAGACCGTCGATAGGAAGGCGGCCGAGTTGCAGCTGGCGGCTCTCGGATGAGCCGCTGCGGGCGAGGCTCCAGCTCTGCCCCCTTATCGGGCGTGTGCAAAAGCGAGAGCGATTTCAAAACAGCTGCCTTGCGCCTTATGTCGGCCGTAGAGGTCGGCTTTGCGGCCGCCCGAAAGCGGACATCGTCTGCGACAACACTGGAGTCATGGTTGCGCCATCTCAGGGCCTCCGGCTCAGCAATCCTGCCTGCCGGCATCGCGAGCAGACATTCTGCTGACGTTCGAAAGCGAGTGGCGGCGAACGGAACTGTTGTCGCTGAGTGTGCCATCACTACATGCATTCAGGTCCGCAGAGGGGCGTTCCGCTCCTGGTGAAGCCGCTCTGAGGCCACGCCAACGATCGCCCGGCGACGCGCGCCGGCTGGCCAGAATTGGATAGCCGCCGGCGTAACGTCTGGCCTGCGGATCTGTGTCTCTGGTCGGATAAAGAGCACGCGAGCTCCTGGAACGGCGTAGAGGCGCGGAGTCGAGAAACTAGCGCTGTGCTTAGCGAATGCCGCGATCCGCGCTATAGTCAGGGACCTTGGGAGCCGCGGGGGGATGACGGCCAGGGCGCGGATGGTCGAGGTCCCAGAAGGCCAGCACTACTCCATTGCGGAACAACCAGCCCTACAGCTTATAGCAGGCAATGGTGTGACCCGGTCCAAGCTCCTTAATTGGCGGTTCCGCTGTTCGGCACGCTTCCTCCACCAAGGGACAGCGGTCGGCGAAGCAGCACCCTTTGGGCCCTAATGCGGCTTCGACCTGGGTGGACACGACCGACGCTTGGTCTTCCGAAGACGCGGTCAGAAGCAGGCTTGTGTAGGGATGATTAGGCCCGCGAAAGACCTGCTCGGATGAGCCGGTCTCGACCAGCCGGCCGCGATAGAGCACGCCGATCCGGTCAGCCATGTAGCGCACCACCTTGAGGTCGTGGCTGATGAACAGATAGGTCGTGTCCTTGTCGCGCTGCAGGTCGTTGAGCAGGTTGAGAACCGTCGCCTGCACCGAGACGTCGAGCGCCGAGGTCGGCTCGTCCAGCACCACCACTTTCGGCGCGCCGGCGAAGGCGCGCGCGATCGCCGCCCTCTGCCGCTGGCCGCCGGAGAGCGAGCGTGGCTTCTGTTCCGCGGTCGTATCGGCCAGCCGGACGGAGCGCAGCAGGTCGCCGACGCGTTCGCGCGCCTGGCTCCGGCCAAGGCCGGCAAGCCGCCGCAGCGGCCGGCTGATGATCCGCCCGATCCGGTGGCGCGGGTTGAGCGTGCGGTCGGGCGACTGGAAGACCATCTGCACGTCACGGCGTTCGCTGGCGGCCCTGCGCTCGGCGCGCGGCGCGACCGTCCTGCCGAACAGCTCGACCGACCCTTGGCTGGGTGTCTGCAGCCCGGTGACGATCCGCGCCAGCGTCGATTTGCCGGAGCCGGATTCGCCGATCAGGCCGAAGGTCTCGCCTTGGCCGATGCTGAGGTCGACATTGTGCAGCACCGCCTGGTCGCCAAAGGAATGGCTGATCCCCTTGCAGGCGATGGCGACCTGCCTACCCGTCTGATCGGAATCTCTTTCGGCGGCAGGAGCGCTTATCGCCTCGGAGCGACCGCGGCCTGCCGCGCCGATCTCGGCCAGCCGGCCGTCTCGCTTGGTGAAATCGAGCGCAGGGATCGAGGCGATCAGCGCCTTGGTGTAGGCATGGGCGGGGTTCTCGAAGACATCCTCGGCATCGCCGCTCTCGACCACGGCGCCCGACTGCATCACCGCCACCCGGTCGCAGGAGCGGCGGATCAGGTTGATGTCGTGGCTGATCAAAAGGATGCTGGTTTTGTTGTCCCGGCGCAGATCGTCGAGGATGGCGATGACTTCCGACTGCACGCTGGCGTCGAGCGCCGTCGTCGGCTCGTCCAGCACCAGCAGCGCCGGGTCGAGCGCAATGGCGATCGCGATGTTGGCGCGTTGCTGCATGCCGCCTGAAAGCTCATGCGGATAAAGATCGAGCACCCGCTCCGGATTGGCGACCCGCACGCGCTTGAGCAATTCGGCCGAGCGCCAGCGCGCTTCCTCGTGGCGCACCGGACGATGACGCATGATCGTCTCGCCGATCTGCCGGCCGATCGTCATCGCCGGACTGAGCGCGGCGCCCGGGTGCTGGTAGACGGCGGCGATGCGATCGCCTCTGAGACCGCGCAGCTCTTCGCCGGCAAGCTCGCGCAATTCGCGGCCCTGGAATTCCAATGCCGAGGCCGCCACGCGCGCATTTCTCGGCAGGTAGCGCAGGATCGCCATCGCCACCGAACTTTTGCCCGACCCGGATTCGCCAACCAATCCCAGTGCTTCGCCCTGGCCTATGGAGAGCGACACGCCATTGACGGCGGATTGCCATCCTCTTTTCCCGCCATAGGCGATGGAAAGTATTTCCACATTCAGCACCGAAGGGGACATCAGGACCTCGAAATCGCTTTCTGCCGGTGCCCTAATGAAGGGCAATCGCTTCCGCTTATTTAGTACATAATATCTATAAAATTACTCGAATTAAAGCCGAGCGCAATCTAGCCTTTTGCAAATGGGAGATCGCGGGTCGCGCTGGACAACGCGGCGCCCGTGTCTCTCCCAGCGATTTGCAAGGAGGCCGGCATGGCGCGAAACCAGTTGATCCTGAGCGCATTCTTCTTCAACCCGCAGGGCGATCATCGCATGTCGTGGCGCCATCCGCGCGCACCCGGACGGGAAGTGCTTTCCTTCGATTATTATCGCGAGCTGGTCCAGGCCGCCGAGCGCGCCAGGATCGACACCATCTTCGTCGCCGACCACGTGTCGATCTGGGACTCGGTGAAGAGCGGTGTCGCGCACTACGCCAATGCCCGCCTCGAGCCGCTGACGCTGTTGTCGGCGCTTGCCGGCGTGACGAAGCATATCGGCCTCATCACCACCGCATCGACCTCCTACAGTGAGCCATACAACGTGGCACGCCTGTTCGCCTCGCTCGACCACATCAGCGGGGCGAGGGCGTCGTGGAACGTCGTCACCTCGGCCATGGACGAAGAGGCACGCAATTTCGGCCGCGACGGCAATATCGAGCACGCCTTCCGCTACCAGCGCGCCGCCGAATTCCTCGATATCGTCAAGGGGTTGTGGGACAGCTGGGAGGACGAGGCCCTGCTGTTCGACAAGGAAACCGGCTTCTTCGCCGATCCGGACAAGGTCCATGTGCTCGACCACCGCGGCGCGCATTTCAAGGTGCGCGGGCCGCTCAACGTCTCGCGGCCGCCGCAGGGTCATCCGCTGATCGTCCAGGCCGGCTCATCCGAGGACGGCAAGAATTTTGCCGCCGCCCACGCCGATGCTCATTTCGCCATCTACAGCACCAGGGAAGATGGCATCAAATATCGTGAGGACATCAACCATCGCCTCGCCCGCCACGGCAGGCGGCCGGAAAGCTTCAAGATCCTGCCGGGCATCCTGCCGATCGTGGCGGCTTCCGAGGCCGAGGCGCGCGACAGGCAGGATTACCTGCAGACGCTGCTCCCCGATCGCGTCGGCATCGATCTCCTGTCGAGCTGGAGCGGCATCGATCTTTCGGCCTATCCGCCGGACGGCCCGCTGCCGCAGCTCCCCGACGAAAGCACCTTCAACGGCGGACGCACCTCGCTCAACCGGGTCAGGCAGTGGGCGACGCAGAACCTGACCTTGCGCGAGATCGCGCGAAAACTTGCCAACAGCGGCTCGGTGCCGACCGTCGCCGGCACGCCGAAGCAGATCGCCGACCAGCTGCAGGACTGGTTCGAGGCCGGTGCCGCCGACGGCTTCAACCTGATGTTCCCGCTGTTGCCGGAGGACTGGATCAATTTCGCCGAGCAGGTCGTGCCTGAGCTGCAGCGCCGCGGTGTCTTCCCGACCGAATACGCGCCCGGAACGCTGCGCGACCGCTTCGGCCTCGCGCGCCCCGCCAACCGCTTCGCCGAGCAGCGCGCAAATCAGCGCGCCGTGTCCTGAGGGGAGCCGCCATGACCGCAGCACCGAGATTGCAGCCGCGCGAGGCGACCGCGCCGCAATTGATCAATGTCCTGCACAGCCCCAAGCGTATCCGCGTCAAGTTCGGCGGCCGCGTCATCGCCGACAGCCGCAACGTCCTGGTGCTGCGCTCCAACCATTTCCTGCCGATCTATTTCTTCCCGCTGTCGGCGGTCGATCAGTCGGTGCTGAAGCCGTCGAAGCAGGGCCAGCAGCATGCCGTCGGCGGTGAAACCAAATACTGGGATATCGAAGCGGGCGACAGGCGCGCCGCCGATGCCGCCTGGTCGTTTGTCGCCCCGCCTGACGAGAACCTCGCGCCGCTCGCCGGCCGTATCGCCTTCACCTGGAACCTGGTCGACCAATGGTTCGAGGAGGATGAAGAGGTCTTCGTCCATGCCCGCGATCCCTATGCGCGCATCGACGTGCTGCAGAGCTCCAGCCATGTCGAGATCTGGTTCGACGGCGAGCTGATCGCCGACAGCCGCCGTCCCGTGCTGCTGTTCGAAACGCACCTGCCGACACGTTTCTATCTGCCGCCGGAGGATGTCCGCCTCGACCGGCTGAGGGCCTCGTTGACGAGGACCCGATGTCCCTACAAGGGCGTCGCCTCCTACTGGTCCGGCGTGCTCAAGGACGGCTCGCTCAGCGAAGACATCGCCTGGAGCTACCGCGATCCGATCGCCGAGATACCGAAGATCAAGGGGCTGATCGCCTTCTATCCGCAAGCAGTCGACCGCATCCATCTCGACGGCCAGCCGGTTTGATCCGGTCCCGCCGTCTCCGCTTCATTTCAAAACCGCAATTTTCACAGAGGCAAAAATGACCAAACGCAACGAAATCGACGCCCTTCGCAATCTCTCCGGCGACATCTGGAACGTCGCTGTCGACGAATACGCCAAGGGCTATCTCAAGCGCCGCGACCTGTTGAAATATGCCGCGCTCATCGGCCTGACCGGCTTCGCCGCTTCGCAAGGCTTGGGCTTTTCCGGCACCGCGCGCGCAGCCACGGCCGGCGGCACGGTCCGCGTCGGGCTTGGACAGCCGATCAAGGCGATCGATCCGGTCACGATCACCGATCCGGCCAGCATCGGCGTGCTCAGCCAGGTCGGTGAATATCTGATCCTCGACGATCCCAAGGACGGGCTGCAGCCGAAGCTGGCTCTGTCCTGGGAAGCCGATGAGACGGCCAAGCGCTGGACCTTCAAGCTGCGGCCCGGCGTGAAATTCCATGACGGCCGCACCGTCACCGCCAAGGACGTGGTGGCAAGCTTCGAGCGTCTGGTCGATCCGAATAGCGGCTCCTCGGCGCTCTCTGCCTATAAGGGCATCCTGTCCAAGGGCGGCGCCAAGATCGTCGACGACGAGACGGTCGCCTTCGATCTCGACCAGTCGAACTCGAATTTCCCCTTCTATGTCTCCTCCGACGTCTACAACGCCGTGATCCTGCCGTCCGATTATGCCGGCGACTTCGAGAAGAATTTCAACGGCACCGGCCCGTTCAAGCTCGAATCCTTCCGCCCCAAGCAGGGCGCCAGCTTCGTGCGCAATCCCGACTATTGGGGCGACAAGGCGCTGCCCGACCGGGTCGAAATAAAATTCTTCGACGACGAGCAGGCGCAGGTCGTGGCACTGCAGGCCGGCCAGCTCGACGTCATCCCGAGCACCACGCGCCTGGAGCTGGCGATCGAGGGCAATTCCAACTTTAAGCTGCTCAGCGTCCAGGCAAGCTCGCATGACGCCGTGCATCTCAGAACCGACCAGGCGCCGTTCACCGACAAGCGCGTCCGCCGCGCGCTGGCGCTCACCCTTGACCGCGAGGCCATCGTGAAGGGCCTGCTCAAGGGTCGCGCCATCGTCGGCAACGACACCCCGTTCGCGCCGATCTTCCCCTCGGCCGATCCGTCGGTGCCGCAGCGCAAGCAGGACATCGCCGAGGCCAAGCGTCTGCTCGCCGAAGCCGGCGTGCCCAATGGCTTCGAGGTGACGCTGACCACCGAACGCGCCTACGACATTCCCGACTACGCTGTGATCATCCAGAACTTCGCCAAGAAGGCCGGCATCGACATCAAGCTCAATGTTCTGCCGCAGGATGCCTATTACGGGTCGGCCACCTTCGGCAGCTCGCCATGGCTCGATTCCAATCTCGGCATCACCGATTTCGGCCATCGCGGCACGCCCGACATCTTCCTCAACGCGACGCTGAAGAGCGACGGCGCCTGGAACGCCGCGCATTTCAAGAATGCGGATTATGACGCGTTGCTGGTCGATTACGGCAAGGCTCGCGACCTTCAGGCGCAGCGCATCGCCGCCGGCAAGATCCAGGCGCTGCTGCTCGACGAGACGCCGGAGATCATCAGCTACTTCTCGCAATACAGCCGGATCGCCAGCTCCAAGGTCGAGGGC
>NZ_RZSL01000001.1:0-17525 GCF_003997355.1 Mesorhizobium sp. M1E.F.Ca.ET.041.01.1.1
GAGCCGCCGGTGCGGAACGGCAGGCCGAGACGGCGGGCGAGCTGTGCGGCGCCATAGGAGACCAGCGACGGCTCCGGCGTGCCGAAGGTCGGCGCGCCCGACTGCATCGAGATGGACGAGGCGAAGGTACCGAACAGCACCGGCGCGCCGGGGCGGATGAGCTGCGTGAACGAGGCGCCGGCGAGCACCTCGGCCAGCACCTGCGTCAGCGTGCCGGCGACCGTCACCGGGCTCATCGCGCCGGCCAGGATGAAAGGCGTGACGATGCAGGCCTGGTTGTGGCGCGAGTAGACCTTCAGCGCCCCGAGCATGGTCTCGTCGAACACCATCGGCGAGTTGGCGTTGATCAGGCTGGTCAGCACCGTGTTGTTCTCGACGAAGTCGTCGCCGAACACGATCTTGGCCATGGCAACGGTGTCTTCCGCCCGCTCTGGCGCGGTGACCGAGCCCATGAACGGTTTGTCCGAATAGCGGATGTGCGAATAGACCATATCGAGATGCCGCTTGTTGACCGGCACGTCGACCGGCTCGCACACCGTGCCGCCCGAATGGTGGATCGACGGCGCCATATAGGCGAGCTTCACGAAATTCTGGAAATCCTCGAGCGTCGCGTAGCGGCGGTTGCCGTCGAGGTCGCGCACGAAGGGCGGGCCGTAGACCGGCGCGAACACCGTCGCATTGCCGCCGATCTGCACCGAGCGCTCGGGATTGCGCGCATGCTGGGTGTAGATGGAGGGCGCGGTCTTGAGCAGCGAGCGGCAGAGGCCTTTGGGGAAATGCACGCGCTCGCCCTTCACGTCGGCGCCAGCCTCTTTCCAGAGCGCGAGCGCCTCGGCGTCGTCGCGGAAAATGATGCCGATCTCTTCCAGCACCGTGTCGGTGTTCTTCTCGATCAGCGCCAGGCCTTCCTCGTCGAGGACCTCGTAGACGTTGATCTTGCGCTTGATGTAGGTGAGCTGCGTGCCCGGACCGCCGCCCGAACGGGCCGCCCGGCGTGCCGCCGCGCCGCCGCTGGCGCCGCGTCCGCGTCTTCCGCCCGACGCTTCCTGCTCCACTGACGCGTTATCGCTCATGATCGTTCTTCCTATGGATTTGGCCTGGATTGGCTCGCGGCCCTGTTTGTCGCCGCTTCTTGCCGGATCGTAGCCATGCACCCTATTCGAAACGGCCAGCCAGCGCCAACGCCTGTCGCAAAATCGACAAGAAAAGCGCCAACTTTTCAGTCGCTTTCCTTTTGCGGGAAGTCGCAAATCAGCTATGGCTACCTTGCCCTCGCGGGTTAGGTATTGGCGCATCGATTTTAGGCTGCAGCAAGCATTCCGAGCAGCAAGGAGCCCGAGAAAAAATGTCCGACGACGAGATCATCCTTTCCGAGCTTTCCGACGAGGAGCTCGTGCAGCAGATGCACGACGACCTCTATGACGGGCTGAAGGAAGAGATCGAGGAAGGCACCAACATCCTTCTCGAGCGCGGCTGGCAGCCCTACACGGTGCTCACTGAAGCGCTGGTCGAAGGCATGCGCATTGTCGGCGAGGATTTCCGCGACGGCATCCTATTCGTGCCGGAAGTGCTGCTGTCGGCCAACGCCATGAAGGCCGGCATGGCCATCCTGCGCCCGCTGCTCGCCGCCACCGGCGCGCCGAAGCAAGGCAAGATGGTGATCGGCACCGTCAAGGGCGACATCCACGACATCGGCAAGAACCTTGTCGGCATGATGATGGAAGGCGCCGGCTTCGACGTCATCGACCTCGGCATCAACAATGCGGTCGAGAAATATCTCGACGCGATCGAACAGCATCAGCCCGACATCATCGGCATGTCGGCGCTGCTCACCACCACCATGCCCTACATGAAGGTCGTCATCGACACGATGAAGGAAAAGGGCATTCGCGACGACTATGTCGTGCTGGTCGGCGGTGCGCCGCTGAACGAGGAATTCGGCAAGGCCGTCGGCGCCGATGCCTATTGCCGCGACGCGGCGGTGGCTGTCGAGACCGCCAAGGACTTCATGAAGCGCAAGCATAACACCCGTAGTTGAATGGCTGCGGTGCCAACCCTGAAGGCGCCGGTGTCGTTTGCGGCCGCTCGATGTTGATCACCATCAACCAGGATGTATGACCTTATGAATGCGCCATTTTCAACAGGAGATCATTCGCGGATCGTGGGATGGAACCCCAGCCGGCAGGTGATCGACACGCAGGACGTATACCGACTGGTTATCCTGGCACTTCCCGGATTTTCGCTACTCAGCCTTTCGTCATTTGTAGATCCCCTTCGCATCGCGAATTCTGTGTCCGGTCGATCATTCTTCGAGTGGACGATTGCAAGCCTGGATGGCCAGCCGGTTGAATGCGCCAGCGGGTTCGTCCTGTCGGTCGGCAGCGACTTCGCTAGCACCGGCGAATGCGTTCCGGCTGGCAAAGGTACGAACATGGTCATTGTCTGTGCAGGCGAACGGGTCGAAAGGCAGACGTCTGCTGCTCTCAGCAAGATTCTTCGGCTTTGCAAGCGGCATGGTGTTCCAATCACAGCGTTGGGTACGGCGACATGGCTGTTGGCGGACAGCGGGTTGCTGGACGGCACCGCGTGCACAATCCATTGGGACAAGAGAGCCGCTTTCTCTGAAAAATTTGGCCGGCTTCAGGTCACTGACCGGCTATTCGTTCGTGATAGTCACCTCCTCACTTGCGCAGGAGAATTTGCGTCGTTCGACCTCGTTATGGAGCTGATCAGCGAACGCCTCGGCAGAGACATTGCGTTGACCGTCTGCCGACATACGACTGCCGGGTATTGGCGCCCTGCCTCTGATAGACAATGGACCATGAATGGCGGCGAAGCCGGCATCTGCAAGCCGGTCGCCGAAGTGATTCGCATTATGGAGGAGCATATTGAGGACCCGCTGCCCTTACGCGACATCGCAAGATGTGTCGGCCGCTCACAGCGTCAGATTGAACGGCTCTTCCAGCGATCGGTTTCGTTGTCTCCCATGCGCTTTTACCTGCATTTGAGACTTAGCCGCGCGAAGCGTCTCATTGCACAAACAGAGTTGCCGATTATTGAGATCGCGGTCGCCTGTGGTTTCGTGTCGGCCTCACATTTTTCGAAGTGCTTCCGCGAAGCCTTCGGCGCCAACCCCAGTACCTGTCGCGGCTGACCCATACTCGGTGACGCCCCCTTACGAGCCCCGCAAAACCCACGTGCCATCAATTGGCAAGCACCTCGGCAGCCTGGCTTTCGCGCTCAACGCGATCGGGCCGATGCTCCGATGGGAGCCGAGGCGTCGAAGAGCACCGTGCCTGACGTCGACCGAAGAAGCCATCGTCGTCTGCCGCTGGATGACGTCCTGGGCTGTCCGAGAGGACACCATCCAAAGCCCAGCTTAGCGCCTCATCACTGACTCCAGCGCCAGGGCAATCCTGACCTGCCCCAAAACGGCGATAGTCCCAGCGGACGCCTCCTTCGGCCGCAAATCTTCGACCGCATCTGCATTGCCAATGGCAATCGAGCACCGGGCTGATCAACCCGTACCAGCTCATTCCGGACCCACCACATAGCAGGCCACTGGAATTGATAGAGCTGACAACGTAGGAGGCGCGCGGGATTTTCATGAGTTCGCGGGCAGTGCTGTACGCTGGGTCGCAAGTTCACAACCCGACACTTTGTCGGCTTTGTTGTTTGCGGACAGGCTTCGTTGGAGCAATGTTGTGTTGTTGTGCCTCAGCCTGATAGCAGAATTCATCAAAATTGCTTTTCTTCGGGCTTTTGGCCAATTGGCACGAGCTTTGATTCTCACATTTGAGAGTTGGCATCAGGAGCCGAATAGCCGCTTCCGATTATGCCTATCAGAGGAGTTGCCATGAATACCGTCGATCAGCAGACGACACTGGAACAAGTCGCACGACAGCGCATCAGGGACGCCCTCGTACTCGAGGGCGACGCCGATCGCCTAACCCAATTCTATCGGGGATGGGCTGGGGCCTACGATGTGGATGTTGGCTCCGAGGGGTACTACGGCCCGATGATCGTGGCGGAACTAGCGGGCACCGTGCAGGCAGCCTATTTGAGCAGCGAGCGAACTGCCATCACAATCCTGGATGCTGGCTGCGGAACAGGCCTTGTCGGCGTGCAACTGGAACGCCTCGGCTTCGGGCTGATCGATGGGTTCGATCTTTCCAAAGAGATGGCCGAAAAGGCGCGGCAAACCCGAGTCTACCGTCATGTCCAAGACTGTGTCGACCTTAACGGAGTACTCTCTGAGTACGCCGACGCGGGCTATGATATCACGGTTTGCTGCGGTGTCTTTACACTTGGGCACGTTAGACCAGACGGGCTGCGCGAGCTGGCTCGCGTCACGCGCCCGAAAGGATTCATCATCACAAGCATCCGCAAGAGCTACGCCGAGGCCGCATTCTTCGAGGACGAAGCGCGGCGTCTGCAGGATGAGGGCGTTCTTTTACTGGCGCAGTGTCTAAGCAACGGCAGATACGTGGCCGAGGAGCGTGCGGACTATTGGGTCTTTCAAGTGCCCGAGAAGGTCAGCGCGGCAGAGCGACAGGGGTTGTGATCATGCTCTGCCTCGGGAGCGAAACCCTGTTGTGGATGACCTAAAGACGAGTAGGGGTATTTCCAGCACGGTGGCGCGTTTCAGTACTACTTCGCGTCACGATAAATCCAAATGGCCGGCAGCTATGCGTCGGCTTCAATCGGCAAAACAAAGGTGTACTAATGTCCAAAGGTTTAGTAGCCAGACTAGACGATAAGCTGCGCGCAAAACGCGAAAGCTTTGACAAAATACCGGTGGTCGACATCGGACCGCTCCTCAACGGTACGAACAAACAGGTGGTGGCCAGGGAGATACGGTGGGCGCTTTCCAATACTGGATTCATGTATGTGAAGAACCACGGAGTCCCGCAGGATTTCATACAATCGGTGTTTGATGTGAGCCGCAGGTTTTTTAATTTGCCATTGTCGCAGAAGTCGTCACTGCATATTGGCAATTCCGATTCGGCCTTTCGCGGTTACATTGAGCTGTTCGGCGAGAACACCGATCCGGGCAAGACCAAAGACCTCAAGGAGTGCTTCGACTTCGGACCTGAACGTTCGACCTTAGAAGGTCCCTTTTTTGGTCCTAACCAGTGGCCCTCAGGTTGGCCCGAGTTTCGGGAGCTGACATACAGATACCATCAAGAGATGGTGGGCCTATCGAAAAAACTTTTGCAGGGAATTGCGCTCAGTCTGGACCTGGCGGAAAGCTATTTCGAGGACCTCATGCGGAACCCGATCAGCATTCAGCGGCTGCTTCACTACCCGCCGCAGAGTGGTTATATCAGCGAAGACATGATCGGAATCGGCGCCCACACCGACTACGGCAATTTGACCATCCTTGCACAGGACGACGTCGGCGGTCTTCAGGTCATGAACCGAGACGGCGATTGGGTACAAGGCACGCCGATCCACGGTACTTTCATAATCAACGTCGGGGACCTGCTTCAGCGGCTCACCAACGGTGTCTATCTGGCCAACCTACATCGCGTAGTGAATAGCTCAGGGCGTGAGCGATACTCAATCCCCTTCTTTATCGATGCTGATTTCGATGCGATCATTGAGCCATTGGCCTCATGTGTCACTGACAGCAACCCTCTGCGCTACCGGCCGGTGACTTGCGGCGAACACAAACTCGGGCGTTTCGCAGCAAGTTATGCTCATTTGGCCAAAGCATGAGAGAGCGGGCCGCCGCCTACTCGCGTGACAATACACTGCGGGGTCGAAGCGGCCCAGTCGAACTCAGAAAACGCCATAGGTGGGACAGTATTGTCACGCATTAGTCCCTTGACCGCGCCTTTGAAACTCAATGTGCGCGGCATCTGGCGGCAACAGGGGTTTTGCAGCCACTTCCTGCGGTATGCTAACGCTTTCGAGACCTGGACCCCCGGCTGGCGTGTCACGCGCACCATCCGCAGCAGGATAAACTGCTCGCTTGCAGACGCGTTGTCACCACTTCGC
Organism: Mesorhizobium sp. M1E.F.Ca.ET.041.01.1.1; assembly: GCF_003997355.1. Lineage (NCBI taxonomy): Bacteria > Pseudomonadati > Pseudomonadota > Alphaproteobacteria > Hyphomicrobiales > Phyllobacteriaceae > Mesorhizobium > Mesorhizobium sp. M1E.F.Ca.ET.041.01.1.1. Next base: position 6,004 of record NZ_RZSL01000001.1, read on the forward strand.
CTGCTGGTCTGTCGGATTCGCTACACACGCGTGATAGGCAATCTCTTCGTTAGCCTCAGTCAAATAGCCGAGAGAAATCAAAATCCTCGGCTGCCGGGCGGGTGAATCGGCACGATTTTTGAGTGTTTCCTGGGAGAGACAGTAGGCGCCGCTGACTGGGACCTAAGGCGCAAAACATGGACAAGCCCCCAACTTCGTAAATTACTTGGAACCATCGGGATTTTAGGAGGACGTTCCGAAAACAGCGAAATTCCAAGCGACCTCTGGCGAAAAGTACTCATCCCTCAATCGAGCAGGCGAAAGAAACAGTATGTCTGATACTCACATAAACCAAGATCTGTCTATTTTGACGGATGACGTCGCGTGCGCAAAGCAGCTCAATGCCCGCAACGTAAAAATCCTCAGCACGGGAGGAGAAAGGGGGCGCGGGGTATTCGCTGCTCGCGACTTCCTGCCGGGGGAAATTGTCGTCATCGGGCTAATTGACCGTATGGAAACGGTTCGAACGACAAACTCCTTTCAACTGGACTGGAATGTCCATGCTCTCTTTCATAAGCCGGCTGTCATTGTGAATCATTGTTGTGATCCAAACTTAGCGATTGTGCCCAATCGCTTCGGGGCCTACGACTTCGTCGCCATTCAGCATATCTCTTCTGGCGCCGAAGTGACGTGGAACTACGCTACATCGGAATTCGAGTGCATTGGGGTATCGGTATGTCTTTGTTCGTCTAGAAATTGCCGAGGCTCAGCCGGAGGCTTCTCCACATTGCCTCGCGATCATCCTCTGCTCGTATCGGGTTTTTACGCACCGTACCTCAAGAAAACCCAAGGCACCTTCCAAGAGAGAGATAGGGTTGCTTAGCCCCAGGGAACGCAACATGCGTCGGATGACCTGCTCGTTGGCAGTGCCGCCCTGACAGTGTTGCGCGCCGCGGTGAGCGTGCGCGGCCTCTGGCCAGTAGCGGACTTCAGATGAACTGCCTTGAACCAACGTGTGCGCACAATCTGTGCAATCCCCTGCGCGTCACCTGTCAATGCCACTCGTCCCCAAAAGTGCCGAAGTAAAATTCCCCAGTTTCGCCGCTCAGGCTGTCCCGGTGGGGGTGTCCATTTTTCGGTGGCCGGCCGCGCGGTCGCGATGGTGAATTTAATGTCGGCAATGTGATGGAGGCTTTTGATCGCAAGTGTTCTGGCATGAGCTCGGCGTGCTGGCGGAGCCGATAACTCGATCCTTCGATCTGGACGACGACCGCATGGTGAAGCAGGCGATCGAGAAGTGCGGTTGCGACGAGGGTCGCCGAAGACCTCGCCCCATTCGGCGAAGCCGCGATTTGAGGTAACAATCATTGCGCCCTTCTCGTAGCGGGCGTTTGCGAGTTGGAAGAACAGATTGCCGCCACCGTGGACGACGGGCAGGTAACCGAAGCGTCGACGCTCGTGCGTGAGGTCGCGCAGCCGACCACGCAGCTGTGTCTCTGGCGGTCGGCCAGACTGGTATCAATCATCTTGCGATCGGCGCCGACGAAGGACAGGCCCGACGCTCCGATAGGCCCATGACGGCCTGCAGATGCGCTACGGATTCGCGCTTGGCGGCGGGTCCTAACTTTTTTCGACAGAAGCTCGCGCACTGCCGAGGCTTCGAGCGTCGGCGAGCAGCTTCTTTAGCTTGGCGTTCTCGTCTTCCAAGGCCTCAGGCGCTTGGCGTCGGAGACGTCCATCCCGCCATACTTGGCCTTCCAGCTATACAGCGTCGCCTCGGAGATCCCGTGCTTGCGGGCAAGATCGCCAGCCTTCGCACCCTCTTCATGCTCGCGCATAACCGCGATGATCTGCTCTTCCGTAAATCGCTTTGTCTTCATCAGTCCGTAATCAAGGACCCTGACTCTAGTCTCAGATGGAGGAAATTCTCAGTGGCAGGTCTGTATTCAGGTGCTGCTGCCCCATCGCAGTCTGGCGCGAGGACTCTAAACGCCCAGACCGACAGCAACTGACAAAATGGCGGATTCGAAACAAACACCTGACAAAAATGTCCGCATCATTACACATGGATGTTTTCAAAGGTAAATTAATGCCGTCAGCGGGCGTTCAGCGCGCTGGCACGGCCTTTGCTGGTTGAAATGCGGCAAAACTGATTGACGGCTGACTGCATCGAAGCCCGCCTGACGATAGAGGCCTCCTTTCAGTCGACTCGGTGCACCGTCTCTCAGGGAACAGCTTGCCATAAAGCCGCGCAGCTTTGGGATGGCGTTGGAGAGCAATATGGTTTTGCAGATGGGGTCGCCGGCTCCTTCGATCAATGTGGAGACTTGGGTGCGCGGCGAGCCCATCGCACATTTCCAGCCCGGCAAAGTATACGTCGTCGAATTTTGGGCAACTGGGAGTGAACCATGTGCGGCGGCGATGCACCATCTGATGCAGATGCAGGAAAGGTTCAAGCACAGTGGGCTCGAGGTCATCGTGGTCGCGGCTCATGAAGGCGCGCTATCGACGGTTGAGGCGCGGGTCAAGCTGGACGCGTGGTTGACCGAAAAGTGCTCGAACCTGAATTTTCCGATCGCGTTCGACCATACGGGCCAAATGAAAAAGCGTTGGATGGAAGCAAGCTTTTCTGGCGAATTTCCGATCTTGTTTGTAATCGATGCAGACGGTCGTATCGCCTATATCGGTCACGCTACTCGACTTAACGAGGTCTTGGCGAGAGTGCTCAACGGCCGCTGGCGCACCAGCGACGCATCGAAAGTCGACTCGAAGCGGATCGCCGAGCGCGAACAAGCGTTGACCAAGTCAATTAATAGGAGATTTTGGGCCGCAGTGAGAAAAGAGGACTGGGAGACGGCACTCTCAGCAGTCGAAGAGGGCAGCGCCTTGATGCCCGACGACATCAACTTCCGCTTGGCTCAGGCGCATGTATTGCTTCACAGAATGCAAGACATGCCGGCCGGGTTGCCTGTCATACGCCAATTGGCTCGCGACGCGATCGAAAGGAACTCCGAGCATTGGCTGCTGGCAACATTAGACCAACTTTTCGGTCCGGCGCACGACCACTCGCACTTTCCGTCTCATGAGCGCTTCGCGCTCGGCAAAGAGTTGGCCGAGCATATCCTGGCACGCAATCCACTCCAAGGCGACGGCCACAAGTTCCGGACTTATCCGGCGGTGGCTCGATACTATCACGAGAGCGGCAACCAAGATCGTGCGATTGAGCTAATCGAGTTCGCACTGAAATCGCTGGACAGTGCGGACCCTATGCTGGACGAGCTGAAACAACACCTTCTACCGAACTTGCTGCAGGCCTTAGCCAACTACAAGGGTGAGGAGGTTTATTACGGCGCCCTCTGTGCGGCTCCGCAAAGCAATGTCCTGAAGGCACGATCGCAGGGCGGGCCGAGGAGAAAGCATAAAAGGGTTTGATAGCAAGAAGGGCTTACGGGCCAATTCGTTCAGGCATATGGGTCCATCGCAGCTGAATTGGCATCAATATACAGGGTGTTACTAAACATGTTCTGAGGATGCCTTTGAAACCCATGAAATCATGGTGGTATGGGACAAAGCCCGGGCACCTAACGAAGAAAGAAGCGTCAGCGCAGATGCTCGCATTTCAGTTCAAATCGACTAAGAGCAACGAATCGCGGCGCCGGACCGGGCTCGTGCGTCGCGCACGGCCATCAGGTTGGGCCTTCGGAGTCAGAGACGCCTATTCATCTTGCGGCCGCTTAATGGTCGCATCGCCGACGGGGTGGAGTAGGCCTTGACCACGCGGGAGAAGGTGTCCGGATTAAACCGGCCTGCGCGTGCGTCTCGCGTCGGCATGCTTGTAACGGTGAATGGCGAAAGGGCAGCCGAATGAAGCGTTTTATGGGGAAGGTCGCCTTAGTGACCGGGGCTAGCCGCGGCATTGGGGCGGCAATCGCCGACAGACTTGCCAGCGACGGGGCCAGAGTATTTGCGGTTCAGCTCGAGGCGACCGGTCATAGAGAAGGGATAGTCGCGGACCTTTGCGACCCCGGCGTTCCGAACATGGTAATTGACCATGTCGTTCGACAGGCTGGCCGCCTCGATATCCTGGTCAACAACGCTGGGTGCATGGTTGAAGCAAGGGTAGATGATACCGGGCTTGACGAGTGGCGACGCACAATGGCGCTGAATCTTGATGCTCCTTTCCTGCTGATCCGTCGCGCCATGCCTCATCTTCGCAGAAGCCGTGGCTCAATCGTCAATGTTGGCTCGATAGAGGGATTGGCCTCTAACCCAGGGCACGCGGCATATTGTGCCTCGAAGGCTGGGCTGCATGGCCTTACACGCGCCGTAGCGGTGGACGGCGGGCAAGACGGGGTGCGCTGCAATGGCGTAGCGCCTGGTTGGATCGATACGGATCTCAATGTCGATTTCGTCGCCGCTTTGCCCGAGAAGGCACTGGAACGGCTTGGTACCATTCATCCGTTGGGCCGAACAGGCCGCGTTGAGGAAGTTGCCGCCATGGTCGCATGGATTGCCTCCGACGAAGCTGCATTCGTCACCGGCCAGATTTTTGTCGTAGACGGTGGCCGAACTGCCAAGTTAAGTCTTCCGTGACGGTTAGTCGTATTTCGAACTGGGGCGGGCCGCTGGAACGCCATCCTCCCGCTGGCACCTGCCTTGTCGCTATCAGCCGCGACGTCGAGAACCGGGTCCGTCTGATGGTAAAGGAATATGGCGCCCAGTTCCGCCGCTCGGCAACGTCAGAGAATGATTGCCTACGGACATCTGCTGGGGCCAATCTCCGAGGCGGCGGTGCATTTAGGGTGAAATTTGCCGTGAACAGGAGAAGGCTCGATGGCAAATCTGGTCCTTCTACGTGGAGACGAGCGCCCCCGCCGCGGCGTGTTCGAGCGAGAGAGCATGCAATGTTCGCATGCCTTGGCGATGTGTTGTTTAGCGGCGCTGAGCTTGCTGCCATGCCTTCACCGCTAGGGCTGAACCAGGCGCGGATGTCCATGTGGGACCCAGCTCTCCTGGACCAGGAGGCATCTCATGCCGGTCTTGGCGGCGACCGCAGCGACCATGCGCGTATGGTTGGACTGCACGCCACCGGTTGTGACGAGCGTATCGGGCATCTGGCGCGATCGCGTCGGGCGGCGTCGTCATGAGCCAGGCGGTGCTGATCGCTGTCGGCATCGATTGGGACGGCCGGCGCCAGATCTTGGCCGTCGAGATGGCTAATCGCGAAAGCCGCTCGGCCTGGAGGGATTTCCTCGTCGCGCTGAAGGCGCGCGGGCTCAGGGGCGTCGAACTGGTCGTGTCCGACGATCATGCCAGCCTGGTGGCGGCGATCGGCGGGGTGATCCCCGAAGCCCGCCTGGCAGCGCTGCTACGTGCCTCAGGAACGCGCTCGATCACCTGCCGAGAAATCGTGGCGATGATTGCCTGCAGGAGTTGCGCTGGCTCTACGACCGCGCGATCTCGCCGAGGCCAAGGCCGATCTCGCCGCATGGCTTGCCAAATGGTCGGGCCGCTATCCGCGACTGACGAGCTGGGGAGAGGAGACCATCGAATGCACGCTGACCTTCTTTTGCCTGCCGCGCCAGCACCACAAGCACCTGAAGTCCACCAACATGCTGGAACGCCTCAACGAGGAAATCCGCCGGCGCACCTATGTCGTGCGCATCTTCCCGAACGCCGAAAGCTGCCTGCGCCTGGTCAGGGCGCTGGCCGTCGAAACCAACGAAAACTGGATGGAGGCCAACCGCTACATCAACATGGATGACCTGCGCGAGCACAAGAAGCTTGCTTTGCGCCAAGCCGCATGACCAGCTCAGAAAGAGCACGCGGCCGAAGTAGCCGGCCTGAAGCAGCAGCGAACAGGCCAGCGTCGTGACGACTGCCACACGGAGAATCCAAAGCGAAGTAAACCATCGACGCATTGCTGCACAGGACCAGCCCCACGAGCCGACAAAAAGATGAAGTGCAACGCCGTTCTCCTGGTTTTCGCCAGATCATGTTGCGAGCTGGTCGGCCGCAACATGCGTCTGGCAGTTCTTGGGGCAGACGCGGCCGCAGGCTCCGCAGCCTATGCAGCGGCCGGCATCTTCGACAACCATGATCATGCGATTGAGCTTGCCGTCGAAATCGTCGTCCTCGTCATCGCAGGGGCCGAGGATTTCACCCGCATCATCAACGCCGTGAAGATGCATCACATCGCGCGAGCAGACCTTGAAACAACGGCAGCAGCCGATGCAGGTCTTGCTATCGATGGAGGTCAGGTACGACGGCATCCAAATGGAGCCGTCACGGGTGGTGAATGTGCGCATCATCCTAAATTCTTCATTGAAGCGAGTTCTCTCTTGGCAACATCCAACTCGGCATAAACGGCTTGGGTTTTCTCGGCGACTTCCTGTATGTCGGCCCACTTGCCCGGCAGACCCTCGACAAGGTCCTGCAATGCCATCTTGGCAATAGCTGCACGCAACTGGAGCTTTCGGACTTTCTTCCTCATCTTATCTAGGTCTGACATAGATCCTTCCTGGAACAATGGTTTTGTTGATGCGCTCCATCTCGGGCTAGGCTTCAATGGCTGCAGTCGCATCGTCGACCAGTTTCGTACCGGCCTCAGCAAGTTTGCGGAAAGTCTCGAAGCCGAACCGGTGGACGTCTCGACAGAACGCCCAACCGCTGGAAGCCCGCAGGGGCTTCATTCCAATTATTGGCGACGTCGACACGCCGGAGCGCTCCTCGATCGCAAGCGCTACGGCGGTGTAAAACATGTCGAGCCTCCACAGCGCGTCAGGATCGAGGATCGCCGCCAAAGGGTACCGCACGTTGCTGTTGCTTGGTGATGATGAACTCGGCCAGCAGCTCGGCATCCGAATGGCCTTCCCATAAGCCGAAGGAATCCTGAGTACGAATGAGCCGCAGGAGGCATTTGACGAACGGGGAAGCAAGGGCTTCTTCGTCATTGTTGACAGCAGGGCCAACCGGAGGAATTTCGTTGTTCGTCATTTCAGTCTTCGTCTTCGAGGTACGATTTCCTTTTCCTGCGATGCCCACTCCGGGTCCGCTTGCGTGGCCGACGAATGGCTTGGGCGGGCCAACCCCAAGAGTGCCCCGTGGCCGACCTCGACATGTCCACGAGTGCGAGACCTGCGGCGCGAATTCGCGGCGCACATCGTCTGCGCCGCGATCCGACCGGTGGTCAACGCAATTGAAATCCAACCTGCCGCAAGCCGCCGCCCTGCTGCATCGACATACTTGCTGCGAAGAGAGCTTCGATGGGCGGATTGGCCAGTGTTCAATTCCAATTGTCAGTCCCTTCGCGATTCTTGCTCAGGAAGTGACTGCGTTTTGAGTTTCGGGTGCCTTCTTTTGCGGAGCCACACAAAGATCCGCGTGACAGGCAGGCTCACCCGTGTAGTTGGCCAGTGCTTCGAGCAATGGGGTAAGATAGTACTGTTTGGTGTGGTCCGGAATTGGCCCCAGCCGGTCCACCGATTTCAGTGCCACCTCGATCAACTCGATTGCGCGATCTTTGTTGCCGCTCTCGTAATAATACTGAGCTACCGGGAGGTACCGGCGGTATTTAAACGGGCCATCGCCGTTCGGGGGATTGAGTGCCAGTATCTGTTCCGAGAGCTCGTTGCCCATCGCAAAGCGCTCCGCGCGCGGAAGATGGGAATTGTCCATCGTGGGATCGAAGAGTTGGTTGAGGGCCAAGGCCATCCACGACACCGCGTCGGACGTTTTGTCGATCGCGTCCTCGACCAATTCTCGCATGACCGGCATGCCGGTCTTGATGTCGCGCAGCTTGTGAAGCAGAAGATCCGCATGAATCTGCCGAAAATCAAAAGAGTCTGGCATCAAGGCGAGGCCTTCTTCGATGGCCAAGAGCGCCGCCGTCCAATTCTCGGCCTGCATCGCCGGCTCAAGTTTGGCGTATATCGGCCCGGTAAGCGACATTTCGCGCGCTGCAAGTTGGTTATGCGCGATGCGCTTTGCATCGGCGGCTTTCGCTTCATAGCTGCTGCGCCAGCTGCCGTTAAGGACTTTCGGCAAAACGTCATCGAGTTCCGCCGGGTGGCCGATAAAAGCGATGTGGCCGTCGCGGTCGACCACGAACGAGGTGGGAATCCCAATCGAAGAGCTGGGATCCATCCAGAGCTTGTTCATTTCGCCAATGTAATCGAACCCGATACGATAATTCAGATTCGGGAACTTCTCGGTCAGCCAGGCATCCACGTTGGTCCGCGCCTCGTCTGCGGTAGGACCCTGTTCGCAGGCGGCAACTCCGACCGCCTCAAATCCGCTGCCTTCATATTTCTCCTGCAGTTCGATCAAATGGGGCATGGCGTCGACACATGGTCCGCACCAAGTCGCCCAAAACTCAACGAGGTAGACCTTGCCGGGCCGAAAGTTCGTGAGGGGCTCGCCACGCAGCCAGTTCTCCACTTTGATCGCAGGAGCCGGGGACCCCATACGCAGTTCCATCTTGGTGTCCAAAGTCATTCCACACCTTTCGTCTCTTTTGTCGCGGAATATTTTCCCGTCAAAATCGGACACGGTCTCGAGGGCATCGCTCCCTCTGGCTTGCTTCAGCGAAGCTCTCACCGTGTTGCCGCACATCAAGCTGCAACGGAGGTGCCAATTCCCTCAGCTCCGGTAAGCGGCGGGAAATGCTTTGAAATTCTCCACGAGGCTAAATGCGGCCGATTGTCGTGAACCCGACATGTCTTCTGCCGCTGTCGGGTTTCGCCCTATCTCTTGAGAGCTTGGACGGCTCGCCTGTGATTAGACTGGCCTCGGTCCTCGAGCAGTGGCAGTTTGGCGCCAGTTCGAAAGCGCGAACTCGCCGGCTTGGTCCTCGTGCCGCCACCGCCGCGTGTGGATTCTTGCCCCGGAGTCAAAATTCGCCTCGCGGTTGCCAACGGCGGCATGCGCTCAATGCGCGTGGCGTTGAGCCCCGACAGCACGTAATGGTACCAATTAGTGGATGCCCGTCGCTGCCTCCACTTCTCCAGCCAAGCGCTCGAACGACGCTACCTACCCACGTTCGAGCGCGACCGCGGAATCGCAGACTGCCGAACGTCAGCCGTTGCGAAAGGTGTAGCCGTACCCGTTGATCGCCGGCGCGCCGCCTAGATGTGCGTAGAGGACCCTCGATCCCTGTGGAAAGAAGCCCCTCTGGACGAGGTCGATCATCCCTTGCATCGATTTGCCCTCGTAAACGGGGTCCGTAATCATGCCCTCGAGCCGCGCGCACAAACGGATTGCCTCTTTGGTTTCCTCCGATGGAACGCCATAACCCGGGTACGCGTAGTCCATGAACAACACCACGTCTGCCTCGACAATTTCCGCTCCGAGGTGGACGAGCTTCGCTGTATTTTGGGCGATGCCGAGCACCTGCGCCTTGGTCTTGGCGGGCATGGCGGAGGCATCGATACCGATCACGTTGCGCTGTCGACCATCCTTGGCGAACCCGACGAGCATGCCGCCGTGGGTTGAACCAGTCACCGTACAGACGACGATATAGTCGAAGGCAAACCCAAGCTGCTCTTCCTGGGCACGCACCTCCTCAGCGAACCCCACATAGCCCAGGCCGCCGTATTTGTGGACAGAGGCGCCGGCAGGTATCGCATATGGCCTGCCGCCCCTTGCCTTGACTTCATAAAGTGCCTTTTCCCAGCTGCGGCGGATGCCGATGTCAAAGCCCTCGTCAACCAGGCGCACCTCTGCCCCCATGATGCGGCTCAAGAGGATATTGCCGACCCGGTCGTAGACAGCATCATCATGTGGGACCCAGCTCTCCTGGACCAGGAGGCATTTCATGCCGATCTTGGCGGCGACCGCAGCGACCATGCGCGTATGGTTGGACTGCACGCCACCGATTGTGACGAGCGTATCGGCATCTGACGCGATCGCGTCGGGCACAATGTATTCGAGCTTGCGCAGCTTGTTTCCGCCGAACGCGAGACCGGAGTTGCAGTCCTCGCGTTTGACGTAGATTTCCACCTTGTCGCCCAGATGCTTGCCGAGGCGGTCGAGCCTCTCGATCGGCGTGGGTCCAAAGGTGAGCGGATAACGTTCGAATTTTTCCAGCATGCTATCTCCAGCAAAAAAGTACCTGAACCGGCTACGCACCGGTCAGCCCAGGGGTATGGTCGCGTGTTAGCCGAACACAGATTCCCTATACGATCAGCTCAGTCATCAGAGGGTGACCAAAATTGGTGTGGGTCTGAGCACTGATCCTGTCATCCGCGCATCAAAGCAGCAGCACATGCTGGGCATTCGACCAAGCCGGGACACAGCTGAAAATTGCATTCCGCAGTTGATCAGAGTCAGACGACTGGTACCCGAGCTTTCCTGTAACCATCGGCATGCTGGCCCCTGTGGCGAGTTCCACGAGCGCGGCTAGAGGACTGCCAGATCAGAAAGAGCACGCGGCCGAAGGAGCCGGCCTGAAGCAGCAGCGAACAGGCCAGCGTCGTGACGACTGCCACACGGAGCGAATCCAAAGCGAAGTAAACCATCGACGCATTGCTGCACAGGACCAGCCCCACGAGCCGACAAAAAGATGAAGTGCACGCCGCTCCCCTGGTTTTCGCCAGATCATGTTGCGAGCTCGTCGGCCGCAACATGCGTCTGGCAGTTCTTGGGGCAGACGCGGCCGCAGGCTCCGCAGCCGATGCAGCGGCCGGCATCATCGACAACCATGATCATGCGATTGAGCTTGCCGTCGAAATCGTCGTCCTCGTCATCGCAGGGGCCGAGGATTTCACCCGCATCATCAACGCCGTGAAGATGCATGACATCGCGCGAGCAGACCTTGAAACAACGGCAGCAGCCGATGCAGGTTTGCTATCGATGGAGGTCAGGTACGGCGGCATCCAAATGGAGCCGTCACGGGTGGTGAATGTGCGCATCATCCTAAATTCTTCATTGAAGCGAGTTCTCTCTTGGCAACATCCAACTCGGCATAAACGGCTTGGGTTTTCTCGGCGACTTCCTGTATGTCGGCCCACTTGCCCGGCAGACCCTCGACGAGGTCCTGCAATGCCATCTTGGCAATAGCTGCACGCAACTGGAGCTTTCAGACTTTTTTCCTCATCCTATCTAGGTCTGACATAGATCCTTTCTGGAACAATGGTTTCTTGATGCGCTCCATCTCGGGCTAGGCTTCAATGGCTGCAGTCGCATCGTCGACCAGTTTCGTACCGGCCTCAGCAAGTTTGCGGAAAGTCTCGAAGCCGAACCGGTGGACGTCTCGACAGAACGCCCAACCGCCGGAAGCCCCCACGGGTTTCATTTCTATTGTCGGCGACGTCGACACGCCGGAGCGCTCCTCGATCGCAAGCGCTACGGCGGTGTAAAACATGTCGAGCCTCCACAGCGCGTCAGGATCGGGATCGCCGCCAAAGGGTACCGCACGTTGCTGTTGCTTGGTGATGATGAACTCGGCCAGCAGCTCGGCATCCGAATGGCCTTCCCATAAGCCGAAGGAATCCTGAGTACGAATGAGCCGCAGGAGGCATTTGACGAACGGGGAAGCAAGGGCC